>JALQTQ010000371.1 GCA_023263995.1 Akkermansiaceae bacterium
CCAGGAGCACGGGCAGGGAATGGTGCTGCGGGATTTCAAGGTCTCAGTGAGTTCGTATCCGACCGCTTGGTTGGATGCGCGGATCGACCCGGAGTCCGGGTTGAAAGAGATTTTTCGCCGACAGGTTCACGGGCCCACCCGTGAACTCCATGACCGACTCACTGCGTCGAACTCCCGATTAGCCGGGATTCGGCGAGAAATCCCCACCACCCCGGTGATGCGCGAGCTGTCTGCGGAAAAGCAAAGGGAGACCCGGATTCATCAGCGGGGAAACTTCCTCGATCCGGGGCCAAAGGTGGCACCCGGCCTCCCCGCTGCCTTCGGGGATTTTCCGGAAGGCAGCGAAGCCAATCGGTTGGGGGTGGCGAACTGGTTGACACACCCGGACAACCCCCTGACGGCCCGGGTCATGGTCAATCGGGTATGGGCTCGGCTTTTCGGGCGAGGGATCGTGGAGACCGAGGAGGACTTCGGGAGGCAAGGGGCGGTGCCAGTCCATCCGGCTCTGCTCGACTGGTTGGCAGTCGATTATCGCGAGCAAGGGTGGTCGCTGAAGAATCTGCTCAGGAGGCTGGTGCGGTCCCAGACTTATCAGCAGAGCTCGGTGGTGACCTCGGACCGCCTTAATCGCGATCCCCGCAATGAACTCTTGTCGAGAGGACCACGCTTTCGATTGACCGCGGAAATGGTCCGGGATCAGGCGCTTTGGGCTTCGGGTCTCCTGACGGAAAAAATCGGAGGGCCGTCGGTCATGCCTCCCCAGCCTCCGGGGATTTGGAAGACCACCTACAGCGGGGACCGATGGCAGAATGCCGAAGGGCCGGACCGGTATCGGCGCGGCCTCTACACTTTTCTCAAGCGGACCAGTCCCTATCCTTCCTTGCAGACCTTTGATGCCGGTTCCGGAGAGGTGTGCCAGATTCGTCGGGTCCGCACCAATACTCCGTTGCAGGCGCTGGTGACGTTGAATGATCCAGCCTACGTGGAGGCAGCGGGAGCGCTGTCGCGTCGTATGACCGACCTCGCGCACGGGTTCCGGCTGGTTCTGATCCGGCCGCCCGAGGCGCGCGAGCTGGCCCGGCTTGAGAAACTTTTGGGGACGATGAGGTCTCATTACCGTGATCACCCGGAGGCGGCCCGGGACTTGGTCGAAGCGGCCGCTTTAGAGGAGGGCGATGCCGCCTTGATTGCGGTGGCCAATGTGCTTTTGAATCTCGATGAATCCCTGATGAAACCATGAAGCTCACTTTTGAAAGAGCCCTTGCGCAGACCCGCCGTCATTTTTTCGGGCAAGCCGGTTTGGGATTCGGGGCAATGGCCTTGAACCAACTCCTCGCTTCGGAGCGGTCCGGGGATGGTCATCAGGCGCGCATCGCGGCGCGGGCCAAGTCGGTGATTTATCTCCACATGGCGGGTTCGCCTTCACAGGTTGATTTGTTTGAAAACAAACCCGCGCTCACGAAATTTCACGGTCAGAATTGTCCCGCCGAGTATCTGGAAGGCAAGCGATTCGCCTTCATCAAGGGGACTCCCAAAATGATGGGGCCGGTCTTTGACTACCACCGTCATGGTGAGAGCGGCCAGTGGCTCAGCGAGCTTCTCCCGGGCCTGGCCTCGGTGATTGATGATGTTTGTGTGATCCGCTCGATGCACACCGACCAGTTCAACCATTCGCCGGCGCAGTTGCTGCTGCAGACCGGTAATCCGCTGCTGGGGTATCCTGCGATGGGGTCGTGGATCAATTACGGCCTGGGAACGGCCAATGACAACCTGCCGGGATTCGTGGTCCTTGCTTCTGGCGGCAAAACGCCCAGTGCCGGAAAGTCCCTCTGGGGATCCGGTTTCCTGCCGACGCTCTACCAAGGGGTGCAATGTCGGACCGACGGGGGCGATCCCATCCTCTACCTTTCCGATCCCAAGGGGATGAATCGGGAGGCCCGGCGCAGGACCCTCGATGCCCTGCGGGAGCTGAACGAATATCAGCACGAGCATGTGGGGGATCCCGAAACCCTGACCCGAATCTCGCAATACGAATTGGCTTACCGCATGCAGATGTCGGTCCCGGAGGTGATGGATCTGAGACGGGAACCCCAGCACGTTCTGGATCTTTATGGGGCCAAGCCTGGATATGTCTCAGAGGTGGAAACAGCGGCCGATCCTCGTCGCCTTTACAAGGGGGACGACCCGACTTTTGCCAATAACTGCGTGCTGGCCCGCCGCCTGGTGGAAAACGGGGTACGCTTCGTGCAGCTTTACGATTGGGGTTGGGATCACCACGGGTCTTCGCCGGGAGAGTCGATCGACGAGACCCTGCCGATCAAGTGCCAGCAGGTTGACCGCGCCATTGCCGGGCTCATTCAGGATCTCAAGCAGCGGGGCCTCCTCGATGAAACCCTGATTGTGTGGGGTGGGGAATTCGGACGAACGCCCATGATGCAGAACAACGTCAACTCCACCCTGAAACCGGGCTTCTATGGACGTGACCACCATCCCCACGCCTTCACGATGTGGATGGCTGGGGCTGGAATCAAACCCGGGTCCTACGGAGAGACCGACGAAATCGGCTACCATATTGGCGAGAACCCGGTCGGGATTCGGGACCTGCAAGCCACGATCCTGCACCTCCTGGGGCTCGATCCGCACCGCTTCCACTTCTCCTACCAAGGCCTGAACCAACGTCTGATCGGCCCGACGGACGAGGGAAAGGTGATCGAGGGAATCCTGTCCTGATCCCACGAAAAAGCCCGCCATCTCCAGGCGGGCTTGTTTGAATGAAGCTGAGGGAGCCGAGCGCCTGGGACAGAGGTGCCTTGGCGCTCGGAAGGT
>JALQTQ010000372.1 GCA_023263995.1 Akkermansiaceae bacterium
CGGTCAGTGCCGATGAATTTCACGATGCCGACGAAGTTTACGACGACATCAACACCGCCATCGATCTGGTGCGGGCCATGGACGACGACGTCTTCGAAAACGGCAAGAAAGCCATTCTCGAAGACCTCGAAGGCCTCGCGGAAACCCTCGAGATCCCGGTCGAGGAAAAAGTCACGGTGCAGCTGCTGCGCAGCTAACAAGGAGTCCGTAACGGCAGGGTTCGCCGGAGAGAACCGAATTCAAAAATCCCGCCCACCCAGAGTCGACCCTTGGCTTGACCCGCAGTGGCCAAAGGAACTCCGGGCCAGCCGACCGGTCCGATTCTCAGTCGTGCTCCGACCCGGTGAGATCTTCGGCACTGCGCCCGACAAGGCGTTTGCCTTTGTAAATCATCGAGAACTTGCCGCCGGTTTCTTGGGCAATTTCCATCAGGCGGGCAGCCGGGGTGCCGGGTAGTTCAAAGGCGATGGTGTCGATCGGTACCCCGTCGGGGTTCAACTCGTCCATCTTTTCGAGCACATAATCGGCATCGGTGGGCTGTCCGTCGGACAAAAGATAGAGGATGTCAGGTCGTGGATTCATCGAGAAAGCCATGCGAAGCGGAGGATACCAGTTGGTTCCACCAACCGCCGGCATCGAGCGCACGGCATCGATGACGACTCCCTTGAGACGATCGTTGGCCGGATACCACACCACTTCGGGGACCTCGCCATTTCCCTTGAATCCGGAAAGATGGGGGGTCTCGCTCTTGGTATCGATGGTCCAAGCAGTGGTGGAATAAAAAATGACCGAGACATTCATGCCAGACGGCAGCGCGTTGATCGACCGCTCGAGTTCCTTTTTCAGGGCATCAATCCGAGTCCCTCCCCCGCCCGCTGCATCCGACTCCATCGACTTGGAGTAATCGACACAGAAAACCACGTTTCGTCCCTTCCGGCGGCTGCCGAAAAAGCTCGCGCCGCCGCCGCCATCGCCATCCCCCTCTCCGGTTCCAAATCCCGGGCCAAAATCCTCCTCCATTCCAAACAAGCTGTCCGGATTCGGGGTGACCGGGATCGGCACCGCAACCGGGGCCTCAGCCTGAGCCGCGATGACCTTGGCCATCGAGGAACTCGCCCCCGGAGGCTTGGGCTGCACCGTCCGGGTCAGTTCTTTCATCTTCACCGGCGGATCTTCCTCGGGCGTTTCAGCCTGATAGGCAATGATTTGGGGAATATCTTTGGTCGACGGAATCAGCGCAATGAGAGCCAGCAGGGCCAGCACCACCCCGAATCCCAGCACCGCAGTCACCGTGGCCTGGATCGATTCCTTTCGCCGCTGCCTTTGCACCGCCAATCGGACGGCCTGGGAGGTGATCTCCAACTGGGCATCGTCGGTTTCAGTGACATAAAGCTCGCTCATGAGTGGCGTAGGTTACTCTTCCGGGAACGACGTGGCGAGGAGTTTTCCTAGGCCAAAATTGCATTGAGCTATGAAAAAACCCCACCTCGTCGAACGAGGCGGGGCTGAAATGTGGGCGAATCCTCAACCTCACTTCATTTTGAAGTGAATTGAAGTGCGGGTTTCCCCGCCTTCTTCCCGGATGTGGGAAGTGAACTCCTCGAGCTGCCCGAAGGCGGTGAGGAATTTCTCGATCAACGGCAGATTGGCGTTGAAATCATCACGCTCGAAGTCGTTCGCAAAAATTTCGTCGAGATTGTCTTTCAGGAGCTTCACCCAATACTTGGCGAAGTCGCCCGCGGCCTTGAAATCGACCCGAGTATAGCTTCCGCTCCGGACCGGACCCGGCTTGTTCATGGCGGCATTGAGTTCCCCAATGAATTTTGGGGAGGTGGCCAAGTAGAAGTGCTTCTCCGAGACGCCCACCACCGGGCGGGCGTTGGGCGTCGAAAACTGGATCTGCGTGGTGTAGTAGGTCACACCATCCTCGGTCTTATCGTCAATCGCCTGCATCGGGATATCGGGTCCCTCCATTTCCTTGACCGTCTTGAGAAGACCCTTGATGCCCCCCTCAATCTTTTTCCAGGAAGCCGACATCTTGGCGCGATCAGTCACCGGGGTGACGTAGGCCACGCGGGGAATGAGCCCCTGTTCCACGAGCGCGCTAGGCACTCCCGGGACCGTCGGAAGCGATCCCTTGGTGTCGATGATGATGGCCGATTCGTTGCCGGTTCCCTTCGCCCAATCCACGGTGAGGGCCTCCCAAATCGTCCGCAGATCCTTGGCGATCATCTGGTCGAACATCTTGAATCCTTCGCCAAACTCACGAAGGTTATTATCGTCCGCATCGAGATCGGAAGCACGGCTCGCCATGAGATAGGCGGCCTCACCCAGCGAACTGAGGAGTTCATAAAGTTTCGAGTTGAAGTCGGGATTCGAGCGCGAATTGCTGAAGAAAACTACGTCCTCCATCTCCCCGAGAGCAGAGAAGGTGTGAGGGGTCTTGGTATCCACGGCGGGATGATTACTCCCGCCATGGACCTCGATTTTGAAGCCGTCCTCAAGATACCCCACCCCGCCGAGTCGGGAATAATCGATCATCTCAACCAGGGACTTTTCCATGCGGGCCACATGACCCAGCAGAGCTTGCACGTCCCGAGTGTCTCCAAAGAATTCAGAAGCCGCGAGACCTGCTTTGAGCCCCTTGGCCGCTGAAGCCACAACGTCCGTTCCGGGAGTCATCGTGTTGAAAGCCTCTTCTTCTCCGTAAAGAAACATGCGGATATCCTTGTCGAGATAAGGCGTCACAAAATTCATGTCGGCCTTGGCAATCAGCGAATCCTCAGGCTTGGCCGGGAAAGACAGGCCTTCCAGTGAA
>JALQTQ010000373.1 GCA_023263995.1 Akkermansiaceae bacterium
TGAAGTTTCTCGAAGATGGCATCGTCCATGAACTGCATCCCTTGGGCCTTGCCGCCGACGATGACGTCGGAAAGCTTTTGGGTCGCACCTTCGCGGATAATTGCGGAGACCGCCGGGGTGGCGAAGAGGATTTCGTTGACCGCGACCCGCCCGGGCTTGTCAACCCGCTTGCAAAGCAACTGGGCCACCACCCCGCGCAGCGAGGCCGCCAGCATCGTGCGAACCTGCGATTGCTGGTCTGCCGGGAAGACATCGACAATCCGGTCGACGGTCTTGCGGGCATTATTGGTGTGCAGGGTGCCGAAAACGAGAAGACCAGTTTCAGCGGCAGTGAGGGCGAGGGAAATGGTCTCGAGGTCCCGCATCTCGCCCACCAGCACAATGTCGGCATCCTCGCGCAGGCAGGCGCGGAGACCATCGGAGAATCCCGGAGTTTGAATGGGAACTTCGCGTTGGGTGATGATCGAGTTCTTGCTCGAATGCACGAACTCGATGGGTTCCTCGATGGTGATGATGTGTCGGTTGAAGTTGACGTTGATGTAATCGATGAGAGCAGCGAGCGAGGTGGATTTTCCTGAACCGGTGGGGCCGGTGACGAGAACGAGGCCCGACCTCATGTGACCGAATTCCTTGATCACCGGGGGGAGGTTGAGGTCCTCGATCGAGGCGATGTCGGTGGGGATGAGCCGGAAGACTGCGGCCAAGCCATTCTGTTGCTTGAGGTAGTTGCAACGGAAGCGCGACTTTTCGTCCATTTCATAGGCGAAGTCGAGATCGCCGGACTCAAGGTATTGCTCAAAGGCAGCGGGGTCGCAGATTTCCGCGAGAAGGTCTTGGAATTCCTGACCGCTCAAAATCGGTTGGTCGGGAATCGCGGAGACTGCGCCGTGGACGCGGAGCTTCGGTGGGGCACCTTCAGAGAGGTGGAGATCGGAGCCGCCGGAGGCGACGAGGTATTCAAAGTAACGGTCGATATTGGCCATGCCGGGAAGTGTTTTTGCGGGTGTTGAAAATCAGGACTGAAAGAAGAGTTTCATCTGCTGTTTGTCCTCGCAACGATACATCGTTTCCTCCTGGGTGATGAGTCCTTGGGAGTAGAGGTTGCGCAGTGACTCGTCCATTGTGATCATCCCAACCTTTTTGCCGGTTTGCATGATCCCGGGGAGCATGAAGGTTTTGCCATCGCGGATGGTGGCGGCCACCGCGGCCGTGTTGACGAGGAGTTCGAGAGCAAGGGCCCGTCCGCTGCCGTCTGCCTTGGGCACCAATTGTTGGGAAAGGACGCCCCGGAGCGACTCAGAGACCATGATGCGGATTTGGTCTCGTTGCTCCACCGGGAAAACGTCGAGGACCCGGTCGAGGGTCCGGGGAGCATTGCCGGTGTGGAGGGTAGCGAGGACGAGGTGACCGGTCTCGGCTGCCGTGAGGGCGAGCTGAATGGTCTCAAGGTTCCGCATTTCCCCGACCATGATGACATCGGGATCTTCCCGCAGGGCTCCGCGGAGAGCTCGCGGGAAAGATTCGGTGTGGGCTCCGACCTCGCGTTGGTTGACGTGACAGCCCATTGATTCGAAAACATATTCGATCGGATCTTCAAGAGTGAGAATGTGGTCCTCCCGGTCTTTGTTGATGAAGTCGATGAGGGAGGCCAAGGTGGTCGATTTTCCTGATCCCACCGATCCGGTGATCAGGATCAGCCCGTTTTGGTATCGGGTGAGGGGCTTGATGTGCTCGATGGGGAGACCGAGGTCTTCCATCGTGCGGATTTGGGTGGAGATGATGCGGAAGACGATCTCATAGCCGAGACGTTGTTTCACCACCGACGCCCGGAAGCGGCCTTGGGCGTTGGCATAGGCGAAGTCGACGTCACCGATCTCCTGTAAGCGTTGCCAGTTTTTGTCATCGAGAAACGACTTGGCCAGTCGTTCGGTGTCGGCGGCGGTCAGGGGCGGGTGAGTGTCCCAGATTGGAGAGAGGGTTCCAAATCGTCTCCAGGCAGGAGGAAAGCCGGTGGGAAGGTGAATGTCGGAGCAATCGTATTGCATTCCAATCTGGAGATACTCGTCGACGTGGGCCAAGACTTCGTGGTCAGACATGAATGGATGAGGCGTGTGAGGGTGAAAAAGTTCGTGTTTTTTTAAGTGACCGGAAAGAGAAATCACTTTTGAGGAGGCCCGCCAAGCATGGAATTGCCCGGGTTGGGATGGAAGCGGGATTCGAGATGTTTTTGCACCTTTTGGAGGGCCATCGCAGTGAGGGTGGGGCGGGCCAGATTGAAGGCCAGGCGGGCAGTTGCCAAGAGGAGACCGCCGCGTCTCCGGTGTTTGGAGCAGACCACGGGGCGACGTCGTGCCAAGCGGGCAAAAAGTAAGGCCGTTCCGCCTGCCGAGAGGGCCCAGCGGAGCGGGTGTTTGTGCAGGGATAAACGAATCTGACGACCGGGCTCGAGTTCCTGTCTCAGGCTCTCGCAACGGGCGACAAGATCCTCGCGCTGCTGCCGGATCTCTCGAATCAATTCTTCTTTTCGGGACTGAGCCATTGTTGGTCTTTGCGGAGTTCCTCACGGGTGTATTCGAAAAGAATGGCCTCACGACCGATGCGGCGGGCCATACGCAGAATCACCAAGGCAACGGCGAAATGGAGAGATCCCAGTAAGAGGGCGGCACCGGTCCAGTTCGCCAAGGAGAGCCTGTCGCCCGAAAAAACGGCTCCGAGCAAGCCGATCAGAGCGCCGATGACGAGAAGGTAAGCGATGATGGCGCTGCCGAAGCCGAAAGCAGACATCAGAAGGTGGCGGCGCCAGACCCCGACCGCT
>JALQTQ010000374.1 GCA_023263995.1 Akkermansiaceae bacterium
GGTCGATCGACCTCCATTACCCTAAAAAGGAATACGCCAAGGGAGTGGCCAAGGACAATCCCTTCATCTCGATTGCCGTGCACGACCGCAAGGTCGACCGCAACAACGGCTACAACATCCCCTACCGCTGCTTCTACTCGAAAAACATCGGCAACCTCTTCATGGCCGGACGTTGCGTTTCGGTCGATCGACGCGCCCTCGGAACCACCCGGGTGATGCGCACCTGCGGCATGATGGGTGAAGTGGTGGGCAAGGCCGCCTGGATCGCTACCACTCAGAAGACCGATCCGCGGGGAGTTTACGAGAACTATCTTCCGCTCCTTCTGGAACTGGTCGAGCAACCCGGCCGGGCCTTCCGCGAGTCCCTTGAGGCACCCCTCACCATTCCTCCGGCTCCTCCGGAAGGATTTCGCAAGCCACCCTCGACCGCAAAACCAATCACGCTGAAAGGTCTCGTCATCGATGACTCAAAGGCCAAGCTGACCGGATCGTGGAAGACCGGAACCGGTCTGAGCCCCTACCAAGGGGCGGGATACCGCTATGCCCCCCACCCCGCTTCAGCCACCTACACGGCCCGCATCAAGACCTCCGGAAAGTACGAGGTCCGCCTTTATTGGCTTCCACACGAAAACCGCACGACCCGGGCCGAAGTCACCCTGACCCATCGCGGCGGCACGGAAACGATCGTCCTCGACCAGACCAAGGAACCCTCGGGTGAAGTCTTCACTTCCCTCGGCACCTTCGAGTTTCTCGACGTTCTGCCAGCGGAGTTGACGATCAGCTCGAAAGCCCCCGGAAACCTCCACCTCGATGCCCTGCAATTCCTGAAAAAGTGACCGATGCTCTGGCTGCGCCTTTATCGTCTTGGCATCATCATCCTATTGACTTGGATCATTTCGGCCCGCGCCACCGAGCTCCCGTCGAGAGGTGACTTCCGCCTTCTCTTTCCGAGCGGAGATCGACTCGAAAACGATCAGGTCTTTGACGCTGAAGGCAAGCCCCTCGGGTTCTTTCTCACCACCTCCCCCTCCTGCGATCATCTCAAGGGATATTCCGGCCCGAGCAACATCGCCTTGGCCCTGGACCTCACCGGAAAGGTGATGGAGACCCGGCTCCTCTCTTCGTCCGATACTCCGGACCACGTGCGCTCGGTCATGGAAGACTCCGGATTTTGGGGAAGCCATCACGGGCTCGCCCTCGGGGCTCCCGGGAATCCGGAGATCGATGCCGTTTCTGGCTCCACCTTGACCAGTTCGGCCATCTCGCGTGCCATCATCGAGCGACTGGGAGGGCGCACCACTTCCCGGCTTTTTCCCACCGACATCCTCCTTGCCGAACTTCCCGAAGCGGAGGCCATCGTGGACCATCCGGAATGGCCCGGCGTGAAGATCATGTCCGATCAAGATGGCAAGACGGTCGGATACGCTCTCCGCACCGCGCCATCGCAGGAATATTTTCATGGCTACCAAGGCCCGACCGATGTCCTTATTGTGCTTGATGCCTCGGGAGGAAAAGTCACTCGCCTCCGCTTTCGCAAGAGCTACGACAACGAGGACTACTACGAGCGCATCCTCGATGAGCCGGACTGGCTTTCTCTTTACGATGGCATGACCATCGCCGAAGTCCTCGCCATTGATCAAAGCAAGGTGGAAGGCGTGAGCGGAGCCACCCACACCTCGTGGGCCATCGCCGAAAGCGTGGCTCGGCGCCTTGCCCGATTTGAAACGGACCGCGCTCCGGTTGACCCCGTGTTCCCTTGGCGGAATCTCGGCCTCGTGACCCTCACTTTGGGTGCCATTCTCTTTTCTTTTACCCGACTACGGGGCCACGCGCTTGCCCGTCTCCTTTGGCAGATCTTCGTGGTGGTGGTCCTTGGGCTCATCTTGGGAGACCTCTTGTCACAAGCCCTCCTCCTTGGCTGGGTTCGACACGGCCTGCCTTGGTCAGATTCCTGGGGCCTCGTCTGTCTTGCGGCCGCGGCCCTCGTGGTCCCATGGGCTTCGGGCCACCAGCTATACTGCCACCAACTCTGCCCCCACGGATTTCTCCAACGCTGGCTCAGCCGCTTGCCGGTCAAACCAGTGAAACTTCCGCCGAGCCTGCAACGCCTTCTTTCCCACCTGCCTTCGCTCCTGCTCGTGATGCTCGTTGCCTCAGTGGTGATTGGCCTCTCGTGGAACCTCGCTGCCTTTGAAGGATTTGACGCGTGGCTCTGGCGGTCGGCCGGTCTTGCCACCCTCATCGTTGCGATTCTAGGGCTCGTCGCCTCCGTCTTCTCTCCTCTGGCCTACTGCAAGTTCGGGTGTCCCACCGGTGCTCTCTTCAAATTCCTGCGGAAGTCAACGGGTGGAACTTCCCCTGGCCTACGGGACCTTGTGGCCGGGGTCCTTTGCCTTCTCGCTGTCATTTTTTGAACGCGCCCGCCATGTCGGCTGATTCCCTCTATGATGAGCTCGACCCGCTTTTTCGGGCAATCTGGGGGCGATCACTCCACCACGGCCTCTGGTGGAATGGCTCGGAGAACATTCCGCAGGCTCTTCGCAACCTGACCGAGCTGGTGTCATCGCTCTTGCCCTGGGAAGGAACGATCGCTGACATCGGTTGTGGGTATGGCACATTCGCCCGGGCGATGGTGAGGCATCCCCGGATGCGTCTCCTTGCCAACACCGCGTCCTCCGTCCAAGCCGCTCGCATTCCGAGCCACCCGGCAATCGAGGTCTTGGAAGGTGATTGGCTCGCGCAATCCCTACCTCCCGAATCACTCGACGCTGCGGTTGCCATCGAGAGCCTCTCGTAT
>JALQTQ010000375.1 GCA_023263995.1 Akkermansiaceae bacterium
GAGAAATCGCCAAGCCAGCTGAGTCCTACCTCATCGCCGTCACCGGCGGCACATGAGCGACCACCAACGAGAGATTGCGTGCCGATCTCGAAAAGTTGGACGAAGTCGCTGCCGCCTTCGTGAATGCCGGATCAATCACTTTGCTGATGGCTACCGCCGATTCCTTTGACGAGGAGAAGATTGGCAAAATGACCGAAAAGCGTAAGTCGGTGATCCAGAAAGCCACCAAGCTCGCGAGCAGCCCGCTCTAGAGCAAAAAAGGAACCACTTAATTTCAACCAATTGAAGAACCCGGTCCGCGCGCTGTGGATCGGGTTTTTCATGCCCCGCGACCTCGCTGACATTTTCTCATTTCGCAGTTTGCATCCGCCTCCCCTCAACTAATATCAAACACATAATGAACATCAAAGTTGGCGATCATGCCCCCGATTTTTCACTCGTCGCTCTTGGAAAGGGCGGACCTGAAGTGGTTACCCTTTCCAAAGAAACAGGCGACCAGAATATCCTGCTCCTCTTTGTGCCGATGGCATTCACCGGGGTCTGCACCGAAGAGTTTTGCGCCCTATCCGCAGGGCTCGATTCCTACACCGACCTCAACTGCAAGGTCTTCGGGATCTCAGGTGACAATCCCTTCGCACAAGCCGCTTGGGCTGAGAAGGAGGGTATCACCCTCAAGCTTCTCTCGGATTACGATCACAAGACCACCGAAGCCTACGGCATCTCCTACGATCAATTCTTGCCGGACAAAAACCTCATCATGGGAGGAGTCCCCAAGCGCTCGGCCTTTCTCATCGACAGAAACGGCGTGGTGCAGTTTGCCCAAGTCAATGACAGCCCTGGCGACCTTCCCGACTTCGAAGCGATCAAAGCCAAACTTGCCGAACTGTCCTGACTCCCCCATCCCTCGCCCTTTTCTCCTCATCCGCTCTCCTCGTAGAGCGGATTTTTTTTGGAGATGGCACGAAGAGATCAGTCTCAGGGGCTAACACCCAGTCAAGATTGCGTATCCCCGAAGAAGTCCGACAAAACCGCCCGGTAAGTCTCCTTTTTGAAATCTGGCAACCACCCGAAATCAAACTCAGCCGGATCGATCCAGCGCGCGCGCGAAAACTCCTGCGGTTCCCCAGACAGGTCCACGGCGGGGGCTCCTCTTACGAGCCGACAGAGGAAATAAGTTTGTTCCTGCCCCACAAAGCCCGCTTTCTCGGGTGGCTTCGCCCTCAACACCTTCTCGGGGTAACGATAACGATATCCGCCGCGAGAATGCTCTATGCGATAATGCTCGGGCTTCAGGCCGACCTCTTCCTCGATTTCCCGCACGATGGCCTCCTCGACTGTCTCCCAAGGATCAACGCCACCCTGCGGAAATTGCCATGCACCAGGGATGAGTAGGCGCTCGCAAACCAACAACCGCCCCGCCTGGTTCACCAGCAAGGCCGCCACATTCGGTCGATAACTTTGCACTCCCAGACCCTAGCGAATCGCGATCAGACGAGCAACCACCTGGGCACAAATTGATCATTTGACCTCCAAGACTCACCGTCGGATACTTCCCGAGTCATGAAAATTCTCCTCATCCTTTTCCCGATCGCCTTCTCCACCCTTGCCAGCCTTGGCCAGACCACTTCCATTCCTGGTGGTCGAAGGACTCCTCAACAGCAACAACAAGCCGACGAAGAACAGCGCCAACGCGACGAAGAAGCCCTTGAGGGCGTCGACGACGACGAAAACAACATCCGGCGCTGGCAATGCAGCCTTCCCGGCGGCGAATATGCCGTAGGCCTCGGAGCCATCACTTCGGTGAGCAAACACTCTTACGTCCTCGACGGTGCCCTCCTCGTGACCGAGGTCACCGTGGACACCACCGGAACCGCCCTTGCCCGCTTCTACTACATCGAGCCCATCACCAAAGACACCGCCTTCAATGCTCTAGACCGTCTTCAGAAAAGAGCAGAACAACTCCGCCAACGGGGACAGAATCGCTCCGGGAGCAAGGCCGATGAGATGGCTCAAAAAACCTATCCCACGACCACCCACGCCCGAACCATCGAATTTCGCGTCATGAACGAAGTGGAACTCAATGCGCTTTACAGCTCGGTCTACCGCGCCTGGATTTCCGGCAAAGGCCGCACCTTTCGAATCCAGTGATTGTTCCGGGTCACCCTGCCGACTTTCCCGCTTGCAGAATCACCCGATACCCATGATGTTCCCCCCGAAATGAAGAACCTCACTTTCCGTCTTTTCGCCGCTGCTGTCGCCTTCTCCCCCGTCATCGGTCTCGCCGACCACCACGGGGAAACGAAGTCCGAGGCCAAAAAGGCCGATCAAGAAATCCTGCTCGAGTGTAACGATCAGATGCAATTCAATAAAAAGGAATTGGAGATCAACTCTGGAGAAACGATCAAGCTGGTCCTCAAGCACACCGGGCAACTGCCCGCGATCGCCATGGGACACAACTTCGTTTTGCTCGACAAAGGGACCAACCTGATGACCTGGGCCGCCGGTGCTTCGAAGCCGGAGCTCCGTGAAAACGATTTCATTCCGAAAGAGGAAGCCGCCAAAAAAGCGGTTCTTGCCCACACCAAGATCATCGGTGGCGGCGAAGAAACCTCGGTCACTTTCTCGGTCAAGGACGCCGGGGAATACGAATTCCTCTGCAGCTTCCCCGGCCACTTCGCCCTCATGCGCGGCAAGGTGACCGTGAAGTAAGACCCCA
>JALQTQ010000376.1 GCA_023263995.1 Akkermansiaceae bacterium
GTCGCCACCTCCCTGCGTGGGCACTTTATCGCCACCGCCAGTGCAGGCCATCATGCCGGTCTGCTGGATGCCCGGCACGAATCGCGCACAAGCCTCGAAAAGCGCCTTAAGAAAAAGTTCGAGGCCGACCTCCCGCAGATTTCCGCCCCTTCTGAAATCACCAACTTCCCGTTTCCTCCGCTCCCCAAATTCCTGAAATCCACCGACCCGCACTACTCATCCTCATTTTTCCAGCGGTCTCTCTTTTCCTGCCTCGTCGATGCCGACTTTCTCGCCACCGAGGCATTCATGAATCCGCAACAGGCCGCACAACGCCCGGAGCACCCGTCCGGATTCTTCCCCAAAGCCCTTCAGCTCCTCGAAGAAAAGATCAAAGCCTTCGGCACTCCCGATCCCACAAACCTGGTCGCCAACTCACGCGCAATGGTTGTGGAAGACACCACCCGCGCCGCATCCCTTCCGCCCGGAATCTTCAAGCTCACCGTCCCCACCGGCGGCGGAAAGACCCTCTCTTCCCTCAATTTTGCCCTCCGCCACGCCATCACCCACCACAAGCGGCGCATCATTTACGTCATCCCCTTCACCTCCATCATCGAGCAAAACGCCGCCGTCTTCCGCGACCTCCTCGCCCCCCTTGGTCCCGATCTCATCATCGAGCACCACAGCAATCTCTCACCCGACCAGGAGGAAAACCAAACCACCACCTCTCGCCTCGCCAGTGAGAACTGGGAGGCACCCATCATCGTCACCACCGCCGTCCAGTTCTACGAATCCCTCTTCGCATCCAAAACGTCCCGCTCGCGGAAAGCCCACAACATCGCCAACTCCGTCGTGATCCTCGATGAAGCCCAATCACTCCCGGTCAACTATCTCAAACCCTGTCTCAAAGCCCTCAGCGAACTCTCTACCAACTACCACACCACCACCGTCCTCTGCACCGCCACCCAACCTTCCGTCACCAAGTCAACGGACTTCGTCATCGGCTTTCCCGAGACCACCGAAATCATCCGCGACACCGACTCGCTCTTCTCCCAACTTTCGCGGACCCAAATCACCTACCGCGGCACCCTTGATGACGAAACCATCGCCTCGGAACTCTCCGCCGCACCACAAGCCCTCTGCATCGTCAACACCCGCGCCCACGCCCGACATCTCTTTGAATCACTCGCTGAATCACCCGGAGAAAACTTCCACCTCTCCACCCTCATGTGCCCGCAGCACCGCCTCGAAGTGCTCGCCACCGTCCGCGCCCGTCTCGATAGAAAACTGCCCGTCCGCCTCGTCTCCACCCAGCTCATCGAAGCAGGCGTCGATATCGATTTCCCCCTCGTCTACCGCTCCATGGCCGGGCTCGACTCCCTCGCCCAAGCCGCAGGCCGCTGCAACCGCGAGGGAAAACTCCCCCAACAAGGCCAAGTCCACGTCTTCCGCTCCCAGCACACATCTTCGGAACGCTACTTCGCCCAGACCGCAAACGTCGGACACGAAATCCTCGAACTCCACATCCACGACCCCCTCTCCACCGAAGCCGTGCGCGCCTACTTCGAGAAATACTACCAGCAGCAGAAATCCAGATGGGATGAAAAGGACATCCTCGGCGACTTTGTTTACGCCCCTAAGGACAAAAACCTTCCCCTTCTCTTCAATTACCGCACTGCGTCCGAGAAATTCCGCCTCATCGACAATAACCAGATCGCCATCATCATCCCCCGCACGGATGAGGTGAAGAAACTCATCGACAAACAACTGCGGAACGAATCCATCCCACTCCATCGCAACCTCCTCCGCACCCTGCAGCGACACACCGTCCAAATCTACGAAAATGAGTTCCGCCAAAACCACCATCAATTCGAATCCGTCCGCGATGGCCAATTCCACATCCTCATCTGCCCCGAAACCCATTACTCCGACCACTTCGGCCTCAACCTCACTGGCGATTCCCCAAATTCTAACACCTTAATCTGCTGAACCATGCCCTCTCCCATCATCCTCGAAGTCTCCGGCGACTACGCCCTCTTTTCTCGCCCAGAAATGAAGGTCGAACGCGTCTCCTACGATGTCATCACTCCCTCCGCCGCCCGCGGAATCCTCGAAGCCATCTACTGGAAACCCCAGATCCGCTGGATCATCGATCGCATCACGGTGATCAACCCCATCCGTTTCACCAACATCCGACGCAACGAAATCTCCAAAAAGGCCCCCAATCCGAGAGCAATCCTGGTTTCTGGCGGCGGCTCCGACTCCCTTGGTATCTACGTCGATCAGGAACGCCAACAACGCGCCTCCCTACTCCTCCGCGACGTCCGCTACCTCATTCACGCCAGCGTCCACATCCTCGACACCCGCCTCGAACGCGGCGGCGAAAAAGTCCCTGCCAACGAAGCTGCCGGAAAACACCTCGAAATGTTCAAACGTCGCGCCCGCAAAGGCCAGGCCTTCCACCAACCCTACTTCGGCTGCCGCGAATTCCCCGTCAGCTTCCAGTTCCACGATGACCCAAACGACATCCCGACACCCCACGAATCCCTCGACGGAGAGAAAGACCTCGGCTTCATGCTCCATGACATTGAGTTCGATCAAAACCCAAAGACCAAAGCGGTCAAATCCACCACCCCCCACTTCTTCCGCGCCCACATGTCAGACGGGGTCATCCAGGTTCCAACCCTGCCTTTCGAAATCTGAAATTTCAAATCCCGCCCA
>JALQTQ010000377.1 GCA_023263995.1 Akkermansiaceae bacterium
TTGCCACTGCGAGCTCGGGGCACTCGTCTCTCCCGGGCCCACGACCGCCTCGCCCGAGACGGCTGGCTCACCCCTTTTGCCGACGTTCAGGGCAACGCGGCCCTCACTCCCCCTCCGCAAAAAATCCACGAGACCTCGCGCTGTGCCGAACTCCTCATTGCTCAGAATCTGATCTGACTTTTCAGTCCCGCTCACCCTTGCCATTAATGCCCATGAAAATCCTCCAAGTCCTGCCTGAACTCAACTCCGGCGGAGTCGAACGCGGCACTCTGGAAATGGCGAAGTATCTGGTCTCACAGGGTCACGATTCCCTCGTCCTTTCCAACGGCGGGCGCCTTGTGGAAAAGCTCGAGAGGGAAGGGAGCACCCACCTCCGCCTTGCTGTTCACAAAAAGTCCCCCTTTTCACTCCGACAGATCCCGGTGATCAAAAGGCTCCTCCGTGACCATCGCCCCGACATCATTCATCTCCGTTCCCGGCTCCCCGGCTGGCTGTGCCACCTCGCTTGGAAGCAAATGCCTACGCGAGAACGCCCCCATTACGTCACCACGGTGCACGGCCTCCATTCGGTCGGATTCTACTCCTCAATTATCACCCGGGGCGAACGCGTCATCTGTGTTTCCAAGGCAGTCAAAGATCACCTCACTCGCCATTATCCCGACACCGACCCTCGAAAATTGCGCGTCATTCACCGCGGAATCGATCCGGACCACTATCCGGCAGGGTACCACCCAAGCAATGACTGGCTCAGGACCTGGTATGAGAAATTCCCGGAAACCAAGGGCAAAAAACTGCTGACCTTGCCGGGGCGGATCACACGGCTCAAGGGGCACCGCGACTTCCTTGAAATCCTCTCGCAACTCCCGGATGATTGTCACGGATTGATCGTGGGAGGAGCTCATCCCAAGAAGAGGGCCTACCTGCAAGAAATGAGAGATCTTACCAAGCGCAAGAACCTGACCGACCGAGTCACCTTCACCGGTGAACGCTCCGACCTCCGGGAGATTCTTGCTCTCTCCAACTTGGCCTTTTCCCTTTCCGGGACTCCGGAGTCTTTCGGCCGCACTACTCTGGAAGCGCTCGCGCTTGGAACCCCGGTGATTGGATACGATCACGGGGGCGTTGGGGAGATTCTCAAAGTCTGTTTTCCGGCCGGCGCGACACCCAAGGGCCAAATCGAAAACGCGGCAAGCCTCGCCTCGCAAATTCTCTTGTCATCGCCAACCATCGATGCACCCGGCCCGTTTCTCCTCGAAAACATGCTTTCGCAGACAATTGCGCTCTACCGGGAATTGCTCCAACCTGAATCCTGAAGCATCATCGCCCCATGCCACACCCAACCCCCCCCCAATCTCTGGCCATTGTTGGCCTTGGCTACGTCGGCCTGCCTCTGGCCATTCAATTCGCCAAGGCCGGGCTGAAGGTGACCGGCATTGATGTCGATGCGGCGAAGGTTGTGAAACTCAATGAAGGAGAATCCTACATTGGCCATATTGCCTCCGAAGCAGTGGCGGGGCTCAAGGAAAGTGGCCGCTTTCAGGCCACCACCGACTTCGCGGCGGTCGCGGAATGCGAGGCCGTGATCCTCTGCGTTCCAACCCTTCTCAACCAAAACCGCGAACCCGATCTTTCCTACGTCCTCGACACCGGCCGGTCGCTGGCACCCCATTTAAAAGAATGGCACTCTGATTTCGTTGGAATCAACCACTTATCCCGGCACCACCGACTCTGACCTACGTGGTGTTCTGGAAAAGCATTCGGGACTGAAGGCTGGTCAGGGTTTTCATCTGGCTTACAGCACGGAACGGGAAGACCCCTCGAACCCCGAGAGCAAGGTCGAACGCATCCCCAAGCTCGTCGGCGGATTCAGCCCCGCCTGCCTCGAAAAAGCCCTCGCCCTCCACGGAACCACCATCGAAACCCTCATTCCGGTCAAATCGTGTCGGGTGGCCGAAGCCGCGAAGCTTCTCGAAAACATCTTCCGCTCCGTAAACATCGCCCTCGTCAATGAACTCAAGGTCATCTACGAGGCCATGGACATTGATATCTGGGAGGTGATTGAGGCCGCCAAAACCAAACCCTTCGGCTTCATGCCCTTTTATCCCGGCCCGGGTCTTGGCGGTCACTGTATCCCCATCGATCCGTTCTACCTCACTTGGAAGGCTCGGGAATTCGACCAGCATACCCGCTTCATCGAGTTGGCAGGCGAAATCAACACCTCCATGCCCGACCACGTCGTCCGAAAATGCCAACTCGCTCTCAATGACGAGGGAAAAGCGGTGCGCCATTCCCGCATCCTCATTCTGGGCCTTGCCTACAAACCCAATGTCGATGATGACCGCGAATCGCCCTCGTATGCCCTCATCGAAAAACTGGAAAGCCTGGGTGCCGTGGTTTCCTACCATGATCCTCATATCCCGAAGATCGGCACCACCCGGGAACATCGTCATCTGGCCGGCCGCGAATCCTGCCCCATCACCGACGCCTTTGACCTCATCCTCATCGCCACCAACCACCGCGAGTATCACGAAAGAAATTTTTCCCAATTCAAATGCCCTATCGTTGATACCCGCAACTGCGTGCGTCAGCGGCCATCAAAATATTACCAGGCCTGAGTAGATTGCCGGGGAAAGGCCTCCAACAAGGACCGATGCGTGGATAGAAAAGAGTTTCGCGATG
>JALQTQ010000378.1 GCA_023263995.1 Akkermansiaceae bacterium
CAGCTCGACCGCTTCCTTCTCAAAGTGACTGTCGACTATCCCTCCCGACACGAGGAACTCGAGATCCTCGACCGCATGTCCTCATCGGCACCCGACGAAACAACCAACGCGGTGACCTCGACCGAAACCATCGCCGAAAGCCGGAAGCTCGCTGACCAAATCTACATCGACTCTGCCGTCCGCGGCTACATTGTCGACCTTGTGCAAGCTTCCCGGAAACCGGCGCACTATGAGGCCTCTCTCAAAAACCTTATCATGGCCGGAGCCTCTCCCCGGGCCACGATCAACTTTGCCCGTGCCGCCCGCGCCCAGGCCTTCCTGCAGGGCCGTGCCTTTGTCACCCCGGCCGATGTTAAAGAGCTGGCTCCCGAAATCCTGCGCCACCGTATTCTCCTGACCTACGAAGCGGAGGCGGAAAATGTCACCACCGATGATGTCATCACCCGCCTCATGGCCCGCGTCCCGGTTCCCTGAATGACCACTCCCGAAAACGAGGACCGGCCTCTGACCTCGGCAGAAAGATACGGTCTCCCCTATGGCTGGAGCTCGGATCATCGCTCAGGGCCTGCCCTAGGGCGTTCCGGACCAACGGATGCCGTACCTTTGCCCGCTGCCGCCCGGCAGGCGCGGTGATCAGGCCTGACGTTGCAAAAGAAGCGAGAGCTCGCGACCATCACCCAAGCGGCTCGGATAGGTCTGACGGGGAGCTGCGGACCACCGAATCTCAAAAAAATTCCCAAAAAAGTGATCCAGCTCCTCACGCTGCACTCCAAAAGGAGGTCCGGCCTCGCCCTCGTGATCAGGATTCAAGAAAAAGATCCCAAGAAGGCTCCCTCCCGGCCGGATCAGTCGTGCCATTGACTCCACATACTCGGGACGCCTCTCGACTGGAATGGCGCAAAAACAAGTGTGCTCGAACACCAGGTCGTATGCTCCTTGCCAGTTGAAAAGATCACCCACCACCCATCGGGGACCCGGTTTCTCGGTGAGGATCCGGGCCTGCTCGATCGCTTCCGGAGCGATGTCGAGTCCGGTCACCGTCCCTTTCGAATGACGATCAATGAGCCGGGCATCATGGCCAAACCCGCATCCCGGGACGAGGATGTGATCGGCAGCCTCCACCAAGTCACGATGCACCTCGAGTAGGGCGGCCAGCTCAGGGTGCGCCTGCCCTTTCTCCCAGGGAGTTTTCCCCTGACGGTAGCGCTTACTCCAGTCCACCGACATCTTGCGGGAAATGCCGAACCCTAGTGAACCTTGCCACTTCGGCGAAGGTTGTTGTATTCCACAATGCCTTTGACGATTCCGTCCGCAATCGCCTCGCGGTACCAGCCTTCCTTGGTCCGGCCGCGCTCGCGGGAATTGGAGACAAACCCGCCCTCAACCAGAATGGCCGGGTGATCAGCGTGGCGGATCACGTAGTAGCGGGCGAATTTTGAGCCACGATTGACCGAATTCACCTCACCGAGCATTCCCCGTTGCACGGCATCAGCCAGAGGCTTCGAGTGCCCCGTGCAGTAGAAGGTCTCCAAGCCGGAAACATCTCGCTTCCAAGTGAAATTGTAGTGGATGCTGACAAAGATCGAATTGGGATGGCTGTTGCCGATCTTCACCCGACCCGGCAGGCTGATGAACTCATCGTTACTCCGGGTCATCACCGTGCGAAAGCCCAGTGCCCGCAATTTTTTCTCCACCCGCATTGCGGTATCCAGCGCTAACCACTTTTCATACACCTTGCCGTAGCTGCCCCCGATGTCCCGCCCCCCGTGGCCGGCATCAATGACCACCGTGCGAAACGAGCCGGCGAGGGATGAAAGGAGAGAGAGGGAGAATGCTAAAATTGCCGAAAAGAGCGCCTTCATCGAAAATATCGCTTGGGTTTCATGATTTTTAAAAAAACGGAATGAGTGGCAAACTAAAATTGAATTTCCTCCTCACTTCGGGCGTTCCGATGCGCGGCGGGCTTTGGGGGCCTTGGCCGCCTCCGATTGGGGATCGTAGGGAATGGCTCCGGAGACCACGACCTTGCCATCTGAGAAAGGAACGAATCGGGGCTGTTTTCCCCCTGCCCGTTTGTAATAGTTGGTCGAGATGAGCTGGCCGTCACCATTGACGGTGGTCTCCACATAGATCTCGGGGTTACCGAGATAAAGCGTGTGGAGCTGGTTCAAGCCATCGAGGGCAATCTGGGGTTTGACGAATGTGAGGTATTCGCTGAGACGGTTGGTCGCGATCGGGCGGCCGGTGCTGAGGTTCATGACCTGAACGTAGAGAGAGGTGCGGCGCCCGTCGTTGAAGCCCACCACTCGGTATTCCCGCTTGGTCGCCGGGCTGTCCGGGACTCCAAAGGGAGATTGATGGAGAATGCTCCCGCCCCCGACGGTGAAGTGGCCGGAATTCGAGCCGTAGGCCGTTTCGTCGATGCCCGGTTGGCGGACCTGAGCGGTCACGGAGTAGTTGTCGGTTCGTCCAATGCTGAACATCCCGCTCAGATCAACCGGGCGCGAGACACTTCGTCCCGCAGGGATGACGGCTCGTTGAAAGACCTTGTGGTGCAGCTTGGTGACCGGACGTCCACTGGAGTCCCGCATGCTGAAATCCAGCCAGCTGTGGGCAATCGTGCCTTCCAGGCGACTGGTGAAGACGAGTTCCCGACCGCTGCGGT
>JALQTQ010000379.1 GCA_023263995.1 Akkermansiaceae bacterium
TTCGCGGTCACCCTGACCTTCCTTGCCCTCGATTTCGTGATGGCCCTCGATTACTCGTGGTTCTCGACCATGTTCGGGGTCTACGTCTTTGCCGGGTCGGCTCTGAACTCGATGGCGGTTCTGATCTTGACCGGGATCATCCTGCAGAAGATGGGCTACCTCAACAAGGTGGTGACCCAGGAGCACTACCACATCATGGGTAAGCTGTGCTTCGCTTTCACTGTCTTCTGGGCTTACGTGTCCTTCTCCCAGTTTTTCCTCATTTGGTATGCCAACATCACCGAGGAAAGCCGTTACTTCCTCCTGCGCAATACCGAGAACTGGAATATCATTAGTCTCGCTCTGGTCTTCATGCACTTCGGCGTGCCTTTCCTCGCTCTCTTGCGGTCGGATGTGAAGAAGAGCACGAAATTCATGACGATCTTCTGCTGCTACATCCTCTTCATGCACGTCATCGACGTCTACCACATGATCATCCCTGAGCGGGGACCGTCGGTCGGTCTTGTGGTCGAGCACAAGCCGGTGCTCTGGATTGGATCGTCGTGGCTCGGCGACATCCTCGCCCTCGTCATCACGGTCTCGGCTTTCCTCTTCCTCTATCTTCGCAACCTCACTTCGGCGGCCCTCTACCCGCATCGCGACCCGCGCATCCTCGAGTCCGCCAACCTGCACAACTAAAGCGTTATGGATCACACCCGCGACAATCCGCTCAAGCGTTTCAAGGCGTTCTGGATCGCCCTGCTCCTCGTCTTCTCCTTCGGGGTGGCCCTCATTCTTTTGCGGCCGCTGACCCACCAGGATGGGGAGGGCGCGATGGATG
This sequence comes from Akkermansiaceae bacterium, assembly GCA_023263995.1. Classification (GTDB taxonomy): domain Bacteria; phylum Verrucomicrobiota; class Verrucomicrobiia; order Verrucomicrobiales; family Akkermansiaceae; genus SW10. Next base: position 821 of record JALQTQ010000379.1, read on the forward strand.
TGACCGCCAAGGCCCGCCTCGCCGTGAAGGAGGAGGTGGACCGCGCCCAAAGTGACGCCCTCGATGCCGAGGCTCTGCAGAAGGCGATCGACGAGCAACTGAAGACCTTCCCGCAAAACACCAAATCGAAGGGGGCCATGCCCGTGCCCGGCGCCGCTTTGGCTCCCGCAACCCCGGCCGAGTCCGCCCCGGCTCCTGATCAACCCGCCGAGCCCGCCCCGGCGGCCACCGAGTAATCTTTTAACGGACCTCCCACCCATCTCACATGTCAGAGACCAACTCCACCGCTGATTCCAAGGCCATCGCCCTGCGGGCCTCGATTGACCGTTCGCTCCGTCATCCGGTGATGTTTTTCTTCACCAGTGCCTCGGTCTGGCTCGCCCTCGGAATTATCCTGGGCCTGATCGCGTCGGCCAAGAAACACAGCGCCGAATTCCTGACCTGCTTCTCTTGGTTCGATGCCGGGAAAGTTGACGCGGCCCACATGACGGCCTTCATCTACGGATGGGGAGCCCAAGCCGCCTTCGGGATCATCATCTGGCTGATGGCCCGCCTTTCCCGGAAGGAATGCACCGCCGCCGGAACCATCCTATGGGCCGGTCACGTTTGGAACGCCGTCATTTTCTACGGCATTGTTAAGATCATGATGGGCCTGGGCTCTGGGATCCAGTTCATGGAGCTCCCTGGCGAAGTCTGGCCGGTGCTCTTGGTCTGCTATGGACTGATCACGATCTGGTCGCTCATCCAGTTCCAGGTCCGCGATGCCGGCCATGTCTATGTCAGCCAGTGGTACCTCCTCGCCGCCGTGATGTGGTTCCCCTGGATCACCATCACCAGCTGGGCCCTCGTCTTTGTCTTCGACGGGCATCCCCTCATGGCGACCGGGATTGCGGCTTGGTATAAGAGTACGCTCTTCACCCTCTTCTTTCTCCCGACGGCTCTCGCCAGCGCCTACTACCTTGCGCCCAAGGTCACTGGTCGTCCGGTCTACAGCTACAACATCGCCCTCTTCGGCTTCTGGGCCTTGGCTTTCTTCGGTCCCTGGGCCGGCATGCAGAAGCTGATGGGAGCTCCCATTCCCCAGTTTCTGCCCTACGCTGGAGCGGCTTCGATGATTCTCATCCTCATCCCAGCGATCGCGGCGGGCTACAACATCATCCGCACTATTCTGAGCAAGGGTAGCTTGGTGGCTCAAAGTCCGTCGCTGCGCTTCTCGATCAGCGGGATCATCCTTTTCTTGGTCTTTGGTGTCCTTTCGTTCCTCCTCCACTTGGTCTCGGCGATCCGTCTGACGCAATTCAGCTTCAGCGGTTACGGACTCGATATTCTCGGGCTGTATGGGGTCTTTTCCTTCTGTGCCTTCGGAGCCATCTACTTCATTGTGCCCCGCATCACTCGACGGGAATGGTTATCGCGTCGTTTCATCAAGTGGCACTTTTTCCTGTCGATTTATGCCCTCGGCACCGTGGTCTTCTGCGCAGTTATGGGCGGGATTTCGCAGGGGCAGGGGATGGAGGACCTGACCCAGCCCTTCGGGACGATGGCCAGCCGGAGCCAGCAGTTTGCTTGGGGCGTGACCATCGCCTGGGCCTTTGTCCTTCTCGCCAATCTTCTTTTCTGCCTCCACCTCCTCCTGATGTGGGCGCGCCTTGGACGTCGCTCGTCGCACCCGACGCTCCTGAAGGAAGATCACGCCGGCAGCCCCCACGGCCCGGAGGGGGAAATCGACAACTACGGTTCGGCTTCAGCCTAGATTCTCACGCCACAATTTCATCATGACGTTCAAAGCATTTCTGATTGGTCTCCTCGCTACCTTCGGTCTTCCGTGGTTGCTGATGGTGGTGA
>JALQTQ010000037.1 GCA_023263995.1 Akkermansiaceae bacterium
AGAGAGTCCTTCCGTCATCCACGGCTGGTATTTTCCACTGCGGTATTGCCAGTGGTAGCGCCAGCCGTGATCGGAGCCCTGGGTGAGGTAGACGAGGCGTTCCTTCTCGCCTTTGTGGTCACCATCATTGTCGACTCCGAAGAGATTGCCGAGTTGGTCAAAGGCGATTTCCTGGGCATTGCGCAGGCCGTGGCAAAAGACCTCGAAGTTCGAACCATCGAGTTCGCAGCGGGCGATGGTTCCCGAAAGGGGATGGGAGATCGTCCGGCCTTCCTTGGTTGTGACGTGCATTCCTTTATCAGCTGACGACACGTAGAGTCGCCCGTCAGGACCAACCACAGGGCCACTGAAGTTGTGACCGGCGTAGGAAAGTCGGACCGAGAATCCGGTGGCGAGAACCTCACGTTCCTCCGCTATTGCGGTGTCGTCGGTGTTCCGAAAACGAAGGACATCGGGTTCCACGGTGGCAAAGACGTTGCCGTCCCAAACTTCAAGTCCTGCCGCGATGCCGGTGACCTCGGTGTTGAATCCCTCGGCAAAGGTCTCTGAACGATCAGCAAGACCGTCACCATCGGTATCCTCCAATACAAGGATCCGGTCGGTGAGGACCGTGAGGTCTTGCCAGTCGATGATTCCGTCTTTGTTCTGGTCGCCGATACGACGGTAACGGTCGCCATTTTCAGGAACGAGTTCGGAGCGGAGGAAGGCTCGTTTTTCCTCGACGGTGCGAAGCGAGAGATCTTTTTCGACCCAGTCCCGGAATTGCCGGATGTCGAGGTCCGCAGCCTTGCGACGGAGGACCGAGGTGGCGTAGACCTTTCCGTCCTCTCCGACTGCCACCGCGACCGTGTTGCGCAGAAATGGTTCGCGTGCAAAGAGCCGGAGTTCAGTTCCGTGTTGGCCCGCGATGGGAGCGGGAGCCCCAAAGGGAGCTTCGGCCGCAAGAAGGGTGAAAAGGAACGGGGAGATCAAAAGATTTCGGAGCATGGCAGGCGACGCTCGGGCCATCCTGCCCAGATCCGGTCCGTTAAAGCAATCCGGCAATCACGAGACTCACGATGGCCATGACATTGATGAGGATGTTCATCGAAGGCCCCGAGGTGTCCTTGAGCGGATCGCCCACGGTATCGCCGACCACACTGGCGGCGTGAGTTGGCGATCCCTTGCCGCCATGGTGCCCGTCTTCGACATGTTTCTTAGCGTTGTCCCAAGCTCCACCGGCATTGGACATGAAAAGAGCGAGAAGAACGCATCCGAGGAGGGCACCGATCAGGGTTCCCGCCAAAGTTTGAGCACCCGCACCTTCGGAGCCGATCAATTTGAAACCGAAGCCCACCACGACCGGGGTGCCCACGGCAAGCAGGGCCGGTCCGATCATGCTCTTGGTGGCAGCTTTGGTGGCGATGTCGATGCAGCGATTGCTGTCAGGTTCGACTTCGCCTTTCAGGATCCCCGGCTCTTCACGGAACTGACGGCGGATCTCCTCAATCATGCTGGCAGCAGCTTTGCCGACCGCATTCATGGTCATGGAGCCGTTGAAGAAAGGAACCGCCCCGCCGATCAACAATCCCACGAAAAAGTAGCGCAGAGAATCCGGGTTGGCGAGATCGAGCGAGATCCCGGTGGTCTGGATGAAGGCCGTGATGAGGGCAAGGGCCGCGAGACCGGCCGCACCGATGGCAAAGCCCTTCCCAATCGCTGCGGTCGTGTTTCCCACCACGTCGAGCGAGTCGGTGATTTCCCGTGTGTCCTTGCCCATTTCCGCCATTTCGGCGATCCCGCCGGCGTTGTCGGCGATGGGCCCGTAGGCATCAATCGCCATGGTAATGCCCACCGTGCCGAGCATCCCGATCGCCGCAAGGCCAACTCCATAGAGCCCGGCACATTCATAAGCTCCAAAAAGAGTCAAAGCGATCGTGAGGATTGGCAGAACCACCGATTGCAGGCCTACCGAAAGGCCGCAAATCACGAGGGTCGCCACTCCGGTTTCTCCCTGCAAGGCGATCGTACGCACGGGCTTGGATCCGGTGTAGTATTCGGTGATGAGACCGATGAAAACGCCTCCCACGGCACCGCAGAGGACCGCAACCGCGAGGAGGTGGCTCAGGTCAAAGAAACTGGTGATTCCGAAGGCGGCGATGATGAAAAGGACCGCCGCCCCGATTGTGCCAATCCGGAGGGATTTCGCTGGGTCCCTGTCGGCAAAGAGATTGACGAGGAGAATGCCGAGAACCGAGCAGACAATGCCCACCGTCGTCAGGATGAGGGGCAGTTGCAGGAGGATTTCCTGAGTGGCTCCGAGAGACTCTGCGAATCCGGCGGTAGCCCCGGCGGATGCCGCGATCGCTACCGTGGCGATCTGGGCCCCGCAGTAGGACTCGAAAATATCCGACCCCATGCCGGCCACGTCGCCCACGTTGTCGCCCACGTTGTCAGCGATGACCCCGGGGTTGCGAGGATCGTCCTCGGGGATTCCGGCCTCGACCTTGCCCACCAAATCGGTGCCCACGTCCGCTGCCTTGGTGAAAATTCCTCCCCCGACACGATAGAAGAGCGCGACCAGCGAGGCTCCCATCGCAAAGCCTTCGAGGATCTGCGGCAGGTGGTCATCGCCCGAAAAGATCGCAAACAGGATCCCGAGGCCGAGCAGTCCCATCGCGGCCACCGTGAGGCCCATGACCGCTCCACCGGAAAAGGCGATCTTGAGAGCGCGGGCGGCTCCGGCTTGATTCGCGGCAACGCACGTGCGCACGTTCGCCAGAGTGGCGGTTTTCATCCCGATGAACCCGGCGGCCGATGAAGCAAGGCAGCCCATGAAAAAAGCGAGGGCCTGAGGACCGCGATAGCTGGGATTCTGGAAGAGGAACAAGGCGGCCCCAAGAGCAATCGCAAAAAGTGCAATGAGCTTGAACTCACGCGTCATGAAGACCATCGCGCCCCTTTCGATTTGCCCAGAAATCTTCTCGGCCTTTCCGCCGCCAGTGCTCTGCTTCTTGATCGATAAGAAAATAAAGCCCGCGAGCGCAAGGCCGATGACTCCAAAGATAGGGGGGAAGTAGACGGGCATTCGTTTGAGTCAGTGGAAGAGCGGGGACCTTGCTGGGAGCCAGTGGTTTAAGCAAATAAAATCAGCTTTGCTCCGACAACTTGTGAAATGTGTCATACAACTTTTGAGGTTGTAATGATGGAAAAGGGTTGTGGCCAGGACAGCAGGTGGTCGGAGCGCTAGGATCGGCGTTCGAGAAATTCGTCCACGAAGTCGTTATAGGCGGAGGTTCCGGCTCCGGTCGGGTCGTGTTCGAAGATGGTGAGACCGTAACTGGGGGCTTCCCCGATACGGATGGAGCGGGGGATGAGGGTCCGGTAGAGGTGTTCGGGGAAGTATTTTTTGACTTCCTCGACGACGGAGCGGGAGAGGTTGGTGCGGCCGTCGTACATTGTCATCAGGATTCCCTCGAACCTGACGTCGGCCGATACTCCGGACTGACGGATGTGGTCGATGACGTGGACGATTTTGGCGAGGCCCTCGAGGCCGAACCACTCGCATTGCAGCGGGATGAGGATTTCGTCAGCGGCAGCGAGAGCTGAGGTCATGAGAACTCCGAGTGAGGGTGGCGTGTCGAGAATCACGAAATCGTAATGGGTAATTTCGACCAGCGAGTCTAGAAGTTCGCGGAGGCGGGCAAGGTAATCGGGCATTTGCGCCAGCTCAATCTCGACCCCTGCCATGTCCATGTCACCAGGGATGATCGAGAGATGTTCGAGTCGGGTAGGTAGGATTTTGTCTTTGATTTGGGCCTGTCCGATGAGGGGGTGATACAGGCAGCCCTCAGAGCTCGCTTCGTGGCCCAATCCGCTGGTGGCGTTGGCTTGGGGGTCGAGGTCGATGACCAGGGTTTTCCGCCCTCGGGCCGCGAGGCCGGCCGCGAGATTGATCGCCGTGGTGGTTTTTCCGACTCCTCCTTTTTGGTTGGCGACAGCGACGATCTTCATGAACGGGGCGGAATGAAACGTGGGTTGGGGGTGGCAGGAGAGGAAGTCAAAAGTGCGGAGAAGGAGGGGCCCATTTATCGGCCAAGTTCGCGAGCCTTTTCAGTGGCGGCCTTCACGGCCTTGATTGTGGTGGAGCGGAAGGACCCTGCTTCGAGGGCCGCGAGGCCAATGATGGTGGTGCCACCAGGCGAGGTCACGCGGTCGCGGAGAAGGGCCGGGTGTTCGCCTGACTCGGCCACCATGGTCGCCGCTCCGAGAACAGTCTGGGTGGCAAGGGCGAGGGCCTGGTCGCGTGGAAGTCCCTCGAGGAGAGCCCCGTCGGCCAGGGCTTCGATGAAGGTATAGACATAAGCAGGTCCACTCCCGGAGATTCCGGTGACTGTATCGATGAGCGGCTCGGCCACCTCGAAGGCTAAGCCAACCGAGCCGAGAAGGCAGCGCGCAAATTCCGAGTCCTCTGCGGTGGCATCGGAGCCCAAGGCGAAGGCGGCGGCCCCTTTGCCCACAAGGGCCGGGGTGTTGGGCATGCAACGAATGAGGCGTGCTCGGTGCTGACAGCTTTCCTCCATCGCGGCAAGGGTCACTCCCGCAGCGATCGAGATGATGAGGAGATCTTCTGGTGACTCGTTGAGCGAAGCCACCTGAGCAAGAATATCGTGAACTTGGTGGGGTTTGACACAGAGAAGAAGGGTGTCGCTGGCCTCGATGACGTCTCTCAGCGAGGTGGCGGCGGTGATTGCGGACCCGAGAGACTCAATGGCGGTGGCCACGGGATCGTAGGCCACCACTTCGTTGGCCGCAAAGACCCCAGCCTTGATTGCGCCGAGAGTCAAGGCGGAGCCCATTTTCCCGCATCCAACAAGTCCAATCGTCATGGCTCAAGGTGAACTGAAAGCGGGGGGGCTGTCGAGTCCGGTCTCTTTTTGACTGAGTGATTGCCATCGGTGGGGGATTTGAGGACAAACGGGCGTGCGATTTTTATCTTTGGTTCTGGCAATGACGATGGCGACTCCGGGCATGGTCCTGGCGAATGATTTTGAAGTGGGAGCGGTGATTCACCCGGTGGTTGCTAAGCTGGGGGCACCGGAATTGACCGAGGGATTTGACGAGGGACAGATGGTCATTACCACTGATTCTGATCTGGCGCAGCGGCACTTCGCGCAGGGACTGGCGAAGTTCAACACCGCGTGGGAGTTCGAGGCTTATCGACACTTTTGCGAGGTGGTGAAGCTCGATCCTCAGTGTCTCATGGGATACTGGGGCATTTCCCTCAGCTTGGCGGGGGGGTATCACGAATTCTTTGCTGAACGCAAGGCAGCGATCGATCGCATGCTCGACTTGTTGGAGGCGGAAAAGGAAGGAGGAAAGGACCGCTGGAATGCGCTCGAAACCGGGTTTGTCCAGGGTAGCGGTTTTCTACTTACCGACGGTCAGAAAGTTGCGGGAAGGACTTTTGAAGCCTTGGCCCGCAAATATCCGGCAAATATCCAAGCCCGCCTGCTGGCCCTCACGATGCAGCGCGATGGATTCGATCGCCGAGGAAATCCTCTTTTGGGCCAACGGCGGGCCGAGGATGGCATCCGGAAATTGTTGGAGACCCATTCCGACGACCTTTCGGTCATGGCCTTCTGGATCAATACCCGCTGCCAAAAACCTGGCGGTGCCGTTTCAATGCGCGAGGAAGTGCTCCCGGTTGCGCGCAAACTTGCAAAGGTCAATCCCGGCTATGCTCCCTTTCATCTGATGCTGGCCGAGGTGGAGGCGCGCTGTGGGAATTTTGATGAAGGAGTGAAAGCGGCATCCCGTGCCACCCTGCTTTACCAAGGCTATCTCGAAAAGCAGGGAGTTGCGATCTACGACTGCGATGGCTTGATCCGGGCGCAGCTCTACCAGGCGGATCTTCTTTTTCGACAGGGGAAGCGGAAGGAATCGCTGGCCATCGCTCAGGAACTGGCTTCCCGACGGGTCGACGAGGACCGGGTCTTCTCGAAAGGGGCTTCCTTGTTGATGTGGGAAGGACGGACCCTCGGGGCTCGCTTGATGGCGGCAGGGACCACGCGCGAGGAATTTGTCCAAGGTCAGGATATTATGGGGAGCCTGAAGGAAGAGGAATGGTTCAAGGAAAAATCCTTCGCCCTCTATTACCGGGATGCTCTGGCTTTTTACCTTGCGGTCCGGGGTGCGATTGCCGATGGCCAGCTCGAGATTGCCAAGAAACTTTACGATCAATTCTTGCTGCGGGTGCAAGGATTGGAAAAGACGTTGCCCCTGGCGTCGAAGACCAGTTCCTATTCCAACTGGATGCGGGCGATGGGAACGATCAGCATGTTGTTGCCTGAGTTGCGCGGTATTTTGGCAGACCTCGGGGAGGGAGCGACCAAATTGACCGCTGGGACCTGGTTTCGATCGGCCCTCGATCGCCAGAGAGCACCGGCCAATCTCTTGCCGCCGAATATGCCTTACCCGATGGAGTGGCGGCTGGGCATGCACGAGGCGGGCTTGGAAAAGTATGCCAAAGCCGCTTCGTGGTATCTTCAGGGGCTGGATCGGTCTCCCAACCACCCTCTCATCCTTGCCGATCTTGCCGCGGTTGCGGAGAAGTTGGGTAAGGACGGGGAAGCGGCCGCTTTGCGCAAGCAGATCGAAGAAGTGACCGGGAGGGAGCTGGACTAGCGTTTGCGGCGAAGAAGGGCGAGTCCTGACAAGCTGACAAGAAGGCCAGTGGTCGGCTCAGGAATGACCGTAAGAGAAAAGTCGTCGACCCGGGCGAAGGCGTTGGCAGCGGAATTGCCGTCAACCCCGTAAAAGGCCACGAAAAGCCGGTCTCCCACGAAGGAGGCCGGAAGCGTGATATCGGTTTCGCTGAACTGCTCGTAGGTAGCATTCACGGTCGAGGTGCCGGAGAGGATGACCAAGGAATCTTCCTCGGTCCCAAGAATAAGACCGTCGGCCGTGGTGAAGAAGCGCACCGCGATTTGATCGGAGGCATCATTCCAATTAAAGGCATCGATCCAGTGATAGCTGAGGTCGAAAGTGTCTCCGGGGGATACGGTATGGCCCGTGTCATTGCCGAAGCGGCGGGTGTCGTTGTCGGGGACAACCGCATTGTAGCCTCCAGAAGCACCGAGGTAGTCGCCTGCCGAGTCGAGCCCGGCGGGGCTGTTCCGAATGGCCTGGCTGGCCTGACCCACGGTCCCCACATTGGTCCAGTCGGCGGTTTCGCTGAAGGCAACGTCACCATCGTCAAAGGAAGAATCGATCAAGGTGGAAAAATCTCCGTTGCCCGTGGAGCCTCCGATCAGCACAGTGGCTGCCATGAGGGGGTGACCGACCGTCGAGGTGAGAAGAAAGAGGGAAAGTGGGCGCATCTCTTGACCCTAAAAAAGCTGAGCTCTTGGTCAATGAAAAATCAGAGTGAGGCGGGTTCAGGACCCTTCGGAAATTCTCCAAAAACGCAGGACTCCGCCAGAGGGGTCGGTGAAGGTAAACTCAATTTCGCCGGGATGGGTGGTGCCGTCCTCACTCCCATCGAGGGAGACATCCCGCGAACCAGACGAGAAATCGAGGTCGTCATCACCTTCAATAGTGTAGGAAGATGACCCGGTGTTGGTCCAGCGGAGGGTGATTTTATTCGTGAGAGAATCAATCTTGAAGGAGGTGATTTCGAGGGCTTTTGGGCCGCCGCCTTACAGAATGAGCTCAAGGTCATCGAGTCGGGCGAACGAGCCGGCCGGGTTGCCATCACCATCCCGACCGTGAAAGTTGATGAAGAGCTTTTTTCCCACGAAGGTCGCTGGAAGGGAAATCCCGCTCTGACTGAATCTTTCGTAGGTCGCGTTCAAAGTGGAGACCCCGGAAAGAATCTCAAAGCGATTTTCAACCGTTCCGAGAATCTCATCGTCGGTCGTGGTGTAAAAGACAAAGGCAATCTGGTCGCTGGCATCATTCCAGTTGAAGGCATCGACCCAGTGGTATTGCAGGCTGAAGCTGTCATTTGCCCCGACGCTGTGGCCGGTGTCCATGCCGAACCATCGGAAATCATCCTGAGCTACGACGGCATTGTATCCGCCCGAGGCTCCGGGGTATTGGTCCGAGGAGACAAGGTTGGCCGGATTGTTGCGGGTGGCTTGGTCATTTTGAGTTCGGGTTAGCTGAACGTTGGTCCATTCCGCGGTATCAGCAAAGGGGCGGTCCCCGTCGTCCGACGCTCCGTCTTCGGTCGCTTCGAAGTTTCCATTGCGAATGTCTCCGCCGATCAGGATGGTTTGGCCTGAGGCGAGGGGGTGGCAGTTCACGAGAGCCAGGATGGCGAGGAACCGATGGTTGGAAAAGTGGGCGATGAGTGACATCTTAGACGTTGAGTGTTGATGGTCGGAACCGAATTCTCTGAGGAAGTTTCCCGAGGTCGAGAAGAAAGTGGTGCGGCCGTGCGCGGTCGAGGCATTGGAGGATCAGGCGGGAGCCGGAGCCAAGAAAAACGGCGGGGGCCCCCCCGCCGCGTGCAAAGCCTGAATGGCTGTTGGGGAGGCGAAGAACACGCCTCAGCGGTCGACCCGGGCGGAGCCTCCGCCGACCAGTTTGCCGACCTCTTCCTTGGTGACCATGGTGGTGTCACCCGGGGTGGTCATGGCGAGGGCCCCGTGAGCGGCTCCCCACTCCACGGCCTGGGCGGCATCGTTGAATTCGAGGAATCCGTAGATGAGGCCGGAGGCGAAGGAATCACCACCGCCCACGCGGTCGAAGATCTCGAGGTGCTCGCGGTTGACCGAGCTGTGGAATTCGCCGTCGTGCCAGGCCAGAGCGGCCCAGTCGTTGTCCGAGGCGGTGTGGACCTCGCGCAGGGTGGTCGCGGTGGCCTTGAAGTTGGGATATTCCGCCACCGCCTTTTCGATCATCTTCTTGAAGTTGGTGATCTCGATGCCGGTGATGTTCTCCTCATCCACGCCCTCGACCTCGAAGCCGAGGCAAGCGGTGAAGTCTTCCTCGTTCCCGATCATGACGTCGACATACTTGGCGATCTCACGGTTGACTTCCTGGGCCTTGGCTTGTCCGCCGATCGATTTCCAGAGGGAAGGACGGTAATTGAGGTCGTAGGAAACGATGGTGCCGTATTTCTTGGCGATCTTGCACGCCTCGATGGTCAGCTGGGCGTTGCCTTCCGAGAGTGCGGCAAAGATTCCCCCCGTGTGGAACCAACGAACGCCCAGGGTGCCGAAGATATGCTCGAAATCGAAATCATCGATGCCGAGTTGGCTGGCGGCGGTGTGACCGCGGTCCGAGGTGCCCTTGGCGGCCCGCAATCCGAAACCACGCTCGGTGAAGTTGAGGCCGTTGCGGGAAGCCCGCCCAAGGCCATCGAAGTCGACCCATTTGATGAACTGAGTGTCCACTCCGCCTTGAAGGACAAGATCTTCGAGAAGGCGTCCTACTTCGTTATCGACGAAAGCGGTCAAGACGGCCGCGCGCTTTCCAAAGCAACGGCGAAGGCCACGCGCCACGTTGTATTCGCCACCGCCTTCCCAAGCTTGGAATTGCCGGGTGGTGCGGACCCGGCCATCACCGGGATCGAGGCGCAGCATGATCTCGCCCATGGAAAGAATATCGTAGGCACATTCGGAGGCTGGTTTGATGTCGAGGGGCATGGGGAGTAGGTGATTAAGTTGTTCGGTTATTGGGTTATTGGGTAGCGGGGTTGTTGGGTTAGAGGACGCCGTTGGCGCAGAGGACGTCGGGGTCGCCGGCGAAGAAGTTGATAGCGTTGTGGAGGCAGCGGTTGGCTTGCCGTTGCACCGACTCGTGGGTGCGGGAGCCGATGTGGCTGGTGATGATGCAGTTGGGGGCCCCGATGAGCGGGTGGCCGGGCGCGGGAGGCTCGGAGTCGAGGACGTCAGCACCGTATCCGCCGACCTTGCCGGACTTCAGGGCCTCGGCCATCTCATTGGTGTTGACCAGCTCGCCGCGGGCGCAGTTGAGGACGATGACGCCGTCACGCATCTCGGCGATCTTGGCCGCGTTGATCATGTCTTCGGTCTCCTCGTTGAGGAAGCAGTGGAGGGAAACAACGTCGGAATTGTGCAGGACCTCGTCCATGTCGGCGCAGCGCTTGACCCCGAATTCAGCGGCGAAGGTTTCATCGAAGTAGGGATCGAAGGCGATGATTTCCATCCCGAAGGCCTTGGCGCGGATGGCCACTTCCTTGCCGATGCGGCCGAGCCCGAGGATGCCAATGGTCTTGCCCATGATCTCGTTGCCCACCGGCTTCTTCCAGCCGGCGACCCACTCGCCGTTTTGCACCGCGACGGCATTTGACTGGATGTCCTTGGTGATGCCGAGGAGGAGTCCGAAGGTGTGTTCCGCCACCGTGGTGTGGTTCACGCCAGGGGTGAAGAGGACGGGAAGCTTTTTCTCGGTGGCGTAAGCGACGTTGATCTTGTCGAGCCCGATGCCGTATTTGGAGATGATCTGGAGGCGTGGGAGGGACTTGTCGATGACGGCTGCAGTGATGGCGTCGTCGCCGCAGAGGAAGGCGTCGAAGTCGCCGGCCAGCTCGAGCATTTCCGCTTCCGAAAGGGGACCGCGGGCGCGGACAATTTCCCAATCCTGGGCGTTGAGGAGGTCCTGGTGGGTGCCGGGGGTATCCTGAAAGGAAGTGGTGGTGAGGAGGATGCGCTTGCTCATGGATTTGCGATGGCGGGCGACGGATTTACGGAGGACCGGTCCGATTTGCAATCAAAACGAGTTGAGCGTGTCAGGATTCCCTTGGGCGAAGGATGTCGGACTGCTTCGATCAGCTTGGCGGCGGCCGGTCCGCACGCGATCTTGTCGGCGGTGGCGAGGGCCTCGGCCCGGGTGGTCTTCGAGTTGAGGAGGAGGGCAAAAGCCGCCTTGATCTCCTTGCGCTCTTCCGGGAAAAGCCTCCCCGTTTGAGCCCCACCGTCTTGAGTCCCGACAGTTGGTTGATCTGGTGCACGATGCAGTAGGGCGGGACATCGCGGGTCATGCCGCAGTTGCCCTGGGTCATGGCGAAGTCACCGACGTGGATGAACTGGTGGATGGCGGTGCCGCCGCCAAAGAAGATGCGGTTGCCGATTTTGCAATGGCCTGCGATCATGACGTTGTTGGCGAGGGTGTTGTGTTCGCCCATCACCACTCCCTTGCGGATCTTGGCCTGGGAAGCAATCTTACAACCGGCCCCGATGACGACCTCGTCTTCGATGATCGCGAAAGGCCCGACCTCGACGTCATCGGCGAGGGACGCGGAGGAGGAAACAAGGGCGGTGGGATGGATTTTTGGCATTGGATTAGGCGGAGCAGGCCCCAATCTCCTCACAGTTCGCCTTGCTCGGCGAAGGAGTAATAGCCCTGGCGGCCGTCGGTGGGGCGTCCGATGATGAGATGATCGAGCAGGTTGAGACCCATGGTGCGGGTAGCCTGAGCGAGGTTGCGGGTGAGGGTGCGGTCGGCGCTGCTCGGGTTGACTTCGCCAGAAGGATGGTTGTGGGCGATGACGAAGTGAGGGGCTTGGTCGATGATGACCGGGCGGAGTATTTCCGAAACCACCGCCACAGTCTGGTTGGCCGAGCCACTGCTCAGTTCCCGCAACCGGATGAGCTTGCCATTGCCGTGCAGGGTCAGGACGAAAAGCTTTTCGGTGGAGAGGTGGGCCAATTGGGGGGCAAGGAACTGATAGATGGCGTCGCTGCTGGTGAGGATCAGGCTTTGAGAGCCATCGCGCGCGGCGCGAATTCCCAGTTCAAAGGCTGCTTGGAGCTGGCAGGCCTTGGCGAGGCCGAGTCCGTGCTCTCGGCAGAGTTCCTTGAGGTCCAGCCGGGCCAGAGGGACAATGCCGCCATGTGTGCGTAAAAGCCTTCGTCCGATCTCGATGGCGCTTGCTCCCTTAGTGCCGGTGCGCAGGAAGATGGCGATCAGCTCTTCGTTTGAAAGAGCACCGGGACCAAGCGAGGCCATCTTTTCCCGCGGCTTCTGATCGTCGGGAAGATCGTGGATGCGCTGGTTTTTTTCCATCACGTTCCATACTCGATTTTTTGTGGAGAGGTGGCAAGCTCCGGGGGTGGAGAAGGAACGGATTGTTTTTTTTGACGATGACTGTCTCCTCTGCCAGCACTCGCTGAAATGGGTCAACCGTTTGGATGCCAATGATCGACTGCTCTTTGCCCCCTTGCGGGGAAGGCTGGCAAGGGACCGGGGCATTGATCAAGCGCGCGACTCGATCGCCTATTTTGAGAATGGAAAGGTCTGGCGCTCTAGTGAAGCGGTGCGCCAGATGTGTCGGACATTGGGCGGGGCGGCAGTTGTTTTCTGGGCACTCCTCAGTGTCATTCCACACCCGCTACGAGAGTATGGATATCGTTTGGTCGCGAAAAACCGAAAACGCTTTGAGGGTGGAGCAAGATGCGGGCTCCTTGAGGAAGGGATGAAGCGCAAGATGCGGCGGTGAGGTGGGTCATTCCTCGTCTTTCTCCTTCGGCTGAGCGGGCGCGGGCTCATCAGCGGGGATCACCCGAAGCTCGCCCTGGGCGTCGAGTCGGTCGACTTCCAACTGAAACTCTCCGGGCTCGGCTTCGAAGTTCCGCATGGCCATCGAAAAGCTGAGGGCAAAAATGGTGGTCATGCTGAACTGTAATTTGAGGAGCAAGGTAAGGAGCGTGAGCATCTTAAGAGAATAGGATTTGCGGGCGGGATCACAAGCGGGAAGTGCAAAAGAGGATCTTTCTTCTCTTTTTCTCTTGCCAGTAATCGGTGGCAGGCCTATCCCTTCGCCCGTCCTGACAGGAACCTCGGGGGCGTTAGCTCAGTTGGTAGAGCATCTGCATGGCATGCAGAGGGTCAGCGGTTCGAATCCGCTACGCTCCACCAGTTCCCGCTTCGGCGGAGAATTGGCCTGAGATGTCCCTGACGGGCGGTGACCGGCAACATGCCGGTTTTTTTGTCATTTTGAGGGATTTATGATGTTGAGAGGACTTGATTTGGCATTGGCCTGCGCGCATGCAGCCGATGACGTGAAAGCGTTGGACATCCGCATCTTTGATCTGCGGGGGATCTCGACCTTGACCGATTTCATGGTGGTTTGTTCCGGGAATTCGATGCCGCATCTCAAAGCCATCGTCCGGGACGTTGAGGGCAAGGTGCGCGAACGTGGGTCGGACAGGGCCCTCCACACCGAAGGCAAGGCGGCGAGCCGCTGGGTGGTGCTCGATTTTGTCGATGTCATGGTCCACGTCCTCGACGAGGAATTCCGGGAGCATTATGCGCTCGAAAGCTTGTGGGGGGATGCCAAGGAGGTGATCTGGGCGGACGACCATGAGAATTGAGATCTTGAATACCGGAAGTGAGCTGCTTCTCGGTTCGACCGCCAACACCCACGGGGCCTGGATGGGGCAAGAGCTCGTGAAGCTGGGCCTGCGGGTGCAACGACAGGTCACCGTGCCGGATGGAAAGGTGATCGAGGAGGCTTTGGCCGAGGCCACGGCGAGGGCCGACGTGGTGCTGGTGACCGGTGGCCTCGGGCCGACCAGCGATGACGTCACCCGCGAATCCCTGGCCGCAGTCCTGGGGGTGGAAATGATCGAGGACGAGGCGGCTTTGCGATCGCTGCACGAGTTTTTTGAAAAACGGAATAAGCCTATGGTGGCGGCCAACCTGAAGCAGGCCCGCAATCTGGTGGGAGCCGACATTCTTCCCAATCCGAACGGGACCGCGCCGGGGATCTATGCGCCTCCGCGCCTCGGGGGCGAGCCCTTTTGTGCCGTCTTTCTTTTGCCCGGCCCGCCGCGCGAACTCTATCCGATGTTTCACGCTGAGGTCGTTCCCCGCCTCAGGGCTCTCGGGGGCGTGGAGGTCATCGACGGCGTGACCGAGCTGAAGTTCGTGGGGATCGGAGAGAGTGATTTTCATGACCGGCTCGACGACGAGTTGGCCGCCATCGACGGCTTGGAGGTCGGATACTGTGCCCGCCTCGGGGAGGTGGACCTGCGCTTGATCGGTTCGGACGACGCGATTGCCCGGGGCCGCGAGCTGACGGTGGCGGCTTTCGGTGACTACCTCGTCTCGGAGGATGGCAGCGACCTCGAGACGACGGTCATCCGTGAGTTGATCAGGGCGGGAAAAACAGTGACCACCGCTGAGAGCTGTACCGGGGGACTGGTGGCGAGCCGCTTGACCGACGTGCCGGGATCAAGCGAGGCCTTTCAGCGCGGATTCGTGACCTATTCCAACGAGGCCAAGGTCGAGATGCTGGGAGTCACCCCGGCTACCCTGGAGGCTCATGGTGCGGTCAGCGAGGAGGTTGCTGCGGAAATGGCGTCGGGTGCCCGACGGACCAGCGGGGCGGATGTCGCGGTGTCCATCACGGGAATCGCGGGACCGGGAGGGGGAAGCGCTGAAAAGCCGGTCGGTCGTGTTTGTTTTGGCATCGCCACTTCCAAGGGCGTGCGGACTTACCTCGAAAACCACCCGCGGAACCGGCTCGATTTCAAACGTCAGGCCAGCCAGCGGGCCTTGGATCTGGTGCGTCGAGCCGTGCACGACAATCAATAGTCGGGATTGAAGATCCCATTGTATCCGGGCCGGTAAAGGCGGAGCCCAAGGTGTTCGGCCATTGTTTCGAAGTGCCGGTCGTTGGCAAAGACCGCGACGTCCTTTTCCAAGGCGATGGTGGCGATCAGAAGGTCATTCCAGGGGAGGGTGAATCCCTTGGCCCGAATGAGAGAGAAGTGGTTGGCCACCTTTCGCCAGATCTTCTGGTCGTTGCTCAGATAGGGGATGAGGTTGAACCACGACTGAATGGCCTTCATCTCAGACGGGCGGGCTCCGCCGAGGAATTCCATTTCCACTGGTCCGCAAAGGGCTCCTTCGAAGGCCTCGAGGAGTCCCTTGACCGCAAGTTTGACCTCGAGTTGGCCGTCCCGCCGGAAGAAGTCGATCCACGCGCTGGTGTCGATGATGACCATGACCCCTCAACGATCGGCGGCTTCCAGTTCGTCATTGGTGAGAGGGTAGTCGGCAAACTGCCCCTCCATGACCATGTTGGCGAACTTCCGGGCCATCTCGCGGCGGACGTATTCCGAAGCGGCCTTGGTGATGGCGGGACCTTTTTTGGTCTCGCCGGTCAAGGCCATGGCCTGCTCCAAGACCTCCTCATCAACCTCGATGGTGATTCTCACGGGTTGAGAGTTGATCAAATGATGAAAAACTCAATTAGAAAATCATCATTCAGATGATTTTCACTCTTTGGATTCAGGGATGATTTCAAAGAGAAGGGCGTTGTCCTTGTTGAGGTAGTCCTTGGCGAGGGTGTTCAGTTCCTCAACCTTGATCGAGGCGTAATCTTCTTCGCGCTGGCGGGCCCAATCGAGTTTCCACGGTTTGTCGTGACTGTCGCCCAGGACCGTCTCGAGCCAGTATCCATTGTCGCGGAGGCTTTCTTTGAGGCCAGACTGGATGGGTTTGAGGGACCGGTTGAGTTCATCGGCGGTCACGCCATCGGTGGCCATCTGGTGGGCCAGGTCGATCATGAGCTGGCCGTATTTCTTGGTTTCCTCCGGTTTGACTTGGGCGAGGGCCTGCATGAAGCCGACCTCGAGTTCCTGGCTGGGCGAGGCTCCGGCCCGCGGGCTGTAGGATCCGCCGAGCTTCTCGCGGATTTCCTCGCGCATGCGGTCGCTCAGGATGGAGGCGAGGAGGTTGAAACGACGGGCAGTAGCCACGTCCTTGCCGGTGGCGGGAATTTTCCAGACGGCCATCGCGGCGGCGTTGGGAATTTTGGAGTCGAAGGTGAAGGTCTTGCTTCCCGGGCGGGCCGGGAAGTTGATCTGGCGACGCTCACTGAAGTCCTCCTGAATGATTTCGCGTTTGGCGAGAGCCCCGAAGGTTTTTTCGATGAGGGGAATGGCGGTGGCGGGGTCGAAATCGCCGACGAGGGTGAGCTGCATCGGGGCGCTTCGGAAGGCCGGGGTGAGCCAATCCCGGACCATCTCGCCGGTGTAGGAGCTGAACTTTTCTTGGGATGGCAGCTGGAAGCGGAAGTCGCCGCCGTGGAGGTAGTGGGTCAGTTCGACCATCGCTCCCTGCATCGAGTGCTCAAGCTGGTTGTAGAGCATGGGGAGGGACATCTTAAACAGGCGTTCTGCCTCGGGGCGAAAGCCGGGATCGGTGAGGGAGGCGCACATCAGCTGGAGCTGCAGTTCGAGGTCGTCTGGGGTGGTCCGTCCGGCGAGGTCGAAGCTGGCTTCGTCGATGGAGAGACCAACGCTGACGTTGCGTCCGGCGAGGATGCGTTCGAGGTCATCGGCGGAGTGCTTGCCGAGGCCTCCGGCCTGGAAGATCACGCTGGCGAAGCGGTCGAGTCCCGGGCAGTCGGCGGGCTGGGTGAGCTGTCCGGCGCCGAAGCGGGCGTTGAGGTTGATCGAATTTTTCTGGAAGTCGGTTTGCTTGAGGGTCACCCGGATGTTGTTCGAAAGAACGAGCTGGGTCGCGCCGAGGTCCTCGATCTCGGTTTTTTCGACCACCTGGCCGGCAGGGCCGAAATCGTTGTAGGCGAAGGGGGCGAGGGCGTCGCCGGTCGGGGCGGTGACTTCGGTCTTGCGGCTTTCGAGGAAGAGGGCCTTGAGCTTGGCGGCCTTGTCGTCTCCGGGCTTCGAGGTCGTGAGAACCAGGGAAAGATCCTCGGTGTCCCAGAATTCGTTGAAGGCCTTCTGGCATTCCTCCGAGGTGATATCCGCAAGGGCTTTCTTGACCAGTTCGAGATTGGTTTCCGGTGTGGTAAAGACTTTCTTGGAGCCGATGGCTTCGATGAAGGACATCGCGATTCCGGGCGATCTGCGGGTGGCTTTACGTTTCACCGCCTCTTCGGCTTGGTTGATGAGGTTGGCCTTGGCTTCCTCGAGTTCGGCTGGGGTGAATCCGTAGGTCACGGCGCGTCGCAGTTCCTGTTCGAGGATAGGGATTGCTTCTTCCCACTTGCCCTCGACCGGGGTGACCTCGATGCCGCCCTGCTCGATCATGTTGAAAAGGACGCTGCGACCGGCACTGCCGCTGAGAATGGGAGAGCCTTCCTTTTTGGCGAGGATGCTGAAGCGGCGGTTGAGGATGCTGTTGGCAATGGCGAGGGGGAAGCGCCCGATGCGGTGCTCCGAGGTGTCCGGTTTTGGGGTGTAGGCCCGCAGAGAGTAAAGAGTGATGTCATCGGAAGGAATCTCCTCATCACTGAAGACCTCGGCGCGAAGACCGTGTCCCGAAGGAGGAATGTCCTTGGGCGGATTGGCTCCGGGATTTTCCGGGTTCTGCATCGAGATGAAGGTTTCCCGAACTCGCTTTTCCATTTCCTTCGGGTCGAAGTCGCCAACCACCACAAAGGTCATGCGCTCCGGGGTGTAGTAGCGGTTGTAGAAGTCGGTGAAGCGCTCACGCTCTGCGGTCTTGATCACTTCCTCGGAGCCGATGGGGACGCGTTGCATGAGGCGGGAGCCGGGCAGAAGGTATTCAAATTGCTTCAACATCATCCGGTAACCCACGGAATCTCGCGAGGTCTTCTCCGAGATGATCACCCCACGTTCGTTGTCGATTTCTTCCCCCGTAAGGAGAGCCCCATCGGCAAAGTCACGCATCACGGTGAAGGTGAGGTCGACCGTTTTTTCATCAAGATTGGGCAGGTCGAGCATGTAGACCGTTTCGTCGAAGGAGGTGTAGGCATTGGCGTGGGCTCCGAACTGGATCCCGAGTCGTTGCATCCGTGGGATGAGTTCGTCGGGGGTGAAGTTCTTGCTGCCATTGAAGACCATGTGCTCCAAGAAATGAGCGAGGCCGCGCTGGTTCTCGTCTTCCATAAGCGAGCCAGCTGAGATGTGGAGCCGGACCGAGAATTTCCCGGGAGGTTCGGCATTGGGGTAGATGATGTAGCGGAAACCATTGTCCATCGATCCGAAGAGGGCCAGGGGATCTGGCTTGAGATCGGATGCTTCGCCGGCCACCGGGCTGGCCGCAAGAGGGAGGACAAGAAGAGCGGAGATGAGAAGGGCTGGCTTCATAAGGTGTGTCTGCAAGATTGGTCCGACGAGGGTCGGAAGGTAAGCGGGGAAAAGCAGGGGATTTGTTTTCCTGATTTCGAGGAATTCTCCTTGGCCGACGAAAAAACCATGTCCCGAGGAGGGGACAGGAAAGAAGAAGGCCGCGGGTATGTCCGCAAGAAGGAGGATTCCCAGCCTCAGGAAACGTAGGACAAGGAGGCTGCGGTGGCTTCAATCTTGTCCGAATTGTCGAGAAGTTCTTGGATGGGGTCGTATTTTCCGGAACGCAGAGCCTGCCGGGCCGAGGTGGGCATTTCCACTGGAAACGAGAGGTCACCGGCCGTGACCGTCATGTCTTCGAGATCAATCGTCACCTCAAGGGTTGGGTTGGCGGCACAAGCGGCTTTGAGGGCATCGATGTTGGCTTTTCCCGAGCTCACGCATGGCAAGCCCAAGGTGGTCGAATTGCCATAAAAAATCTCGGCAAAGGACTCGGCAATGATGGCCTTGAATCCGAATTTGCTGAGAGACTGCGGGGCATGCTCGCGCGAGGATCCGCAGCCGAAGTTGATCCCGGCCACGAGGATTGAGGCCTTGGCAAAACGCTCATCATTGAGCGGATGGTCCGTTTTTTCACCTGTTTCGGGGTCGAAACGGACATCGTAAAATGCGAACTCGCCCAGCCCGTCAAAGGTCACACATTTCATGAAACGGGCTGGAATGATGCGGTCGGTGTCGATGTCCGAACCCGGGATGGGGACAGCGCGCCCGGTGATTTGGGTGATGGGTGAAATGGCCATGGTATGAAAGTGCGGAATTCAGTGAAAGAGGGGAGTGATGGTGTATCCTTTTTTGGTGAGGAGCTTCTGGATCGCGTTGGGTCCGACGTAGTGCGCTGCTCCCACCGCGAAGAAGTGAACATCGTGCGGCTTGTTCGCCAGCGATTCGTCCATCGCGGCTGCCATTTTGACGTTGCGGTCGTCGAGCAAGGCTTTCAGGAAGCGTTCGTTGAGCTCCCTGAAGTCCGGGTCCTCCTGATCTCCCATGGCCATCGTCTCCTTGAGAAAGACCCCCAAATCAGGCAGGTTTGCAGTCAGGTAAAGGTCCAGCAGTTTCTTGGTGGTATTCTTACCGTTCTTTCTTTCCTCAGCCATCAAGTCAAGGGTGGAGCGGAGCATG
>JALQTQ010000380.1 GCA_023263995.1 Akkermansiaceae bacterium
ACCGACCCCACCGAACCCGAATCAAGACCCCTACCGAACAAAAAAATCACACCCGGACTTGACCAACCTCATAGCAGAATTTGCTTTTGGTGGAAGGGTTGTGGTAAACGCGGTTGGCGTCATGCATAGGGGAGAACGGGGTTTTTTCACCAGGGATCACTTCGACGTTTCTTCGGATTTATTGGGCATAATCAGGTAGAAACGTGAATCTTGAAAGGTGAACTAAAAGGATGAAGGCTACTCAGGGTTTTGCTTGGAAGTCCTGATTCGTGATGTGAACCGATTTGTCTGCGAGGAGGTATTTGGAGAGGAAGGCGGAGACGACGCCGTTCACTTGAGGGGTGGCATGGCCAAAGTTTCCATGACCGCCTTCGGTGATGGTGATCAGGTTGGAGGAGACTCCGGCCGCAATGAGTTTTTGATGGAAGGTGACTGACTGGGGATAGGGCACGAGGCGGTCGGCGGTGCCGTGGACGTTGAGGATGGGTGGGTCGTCTTTGGTGACGTGGCTGATTGGAGAAGCGCTGCGGGCTTGTTCTTTGTTCTCCAGAACGGGACCGCCGAGGAGGATTGACTCGGGAGAGTCGGGTGCGTTGTGGTCCATGGAGCTCGGGTGGTCGCCCATGGTGAGGATTTCGGATGGGCCGAAGAAGTTGATGACTGCGTCGACTCGGCTGCTTTGATCGAGGTGAGGGCCGATCTTACCTTCGAGGGCTTCAACCTCGCCGGAGGTGCCGAGCATCGCGACGAGATGTCCTCCGGCAGAGCTGCCCCAGACCGCGATTTTTCCGGGGTCGAGGTTGTGCTTTTTGGCGTTCGCGCGGATCCAGCGGATGGCAGCCTTGCAGTCGTGGATTTGCGAGGGCCATTGGGCTTCGTTGGTCAGGCGGTAGCCAATACTGATGCCGGCGTAGTTGCCGCTGGCAACGAAAGGCGCGAGGCGTCCAAGGCCGGAGCGCTTGTCGCCTGCCCGCCAAGCGCCGCCGTGGATGAAGACGATGACGGGGAGGGGATTGGTGGTGTTTGTTTTTTCGGAAAGCTTGGGAAGATAGAGATCTAGAGTCTGGCGCGGGTTGTCGTTGGCGGCGTAGGAGAGATCGGAGGAGATGATGATGTTATCAGGCGTTTTTGCCTGGGGCCGGGGATTGCGGGAACGGAAAGCCTTGTGTTCTTCTTTGGAGATGGACCCGTCGTGATTGGTGTCGACCTTTGCGAAGTTTTTTTGGAGAGGTTTTGGAAGTTCGTTTTTTAAGAGTTTGCCGTCCTTGTTTAGATCCCATGTTTCGAACTGATCTTGCTGGCAAAAAGAGAGGGACCCGGAAATGAGGAAGAGGGCTGAGATGGATTTCATGGAGGATGGAACCCCGGTGGGCGGGGATTGTTGCGGGGGGAAATTTTTGGGAAGATCCCACAGAGCATAAAACCCCGGAGCATTGCCCCGGAGTGTGATGGGTCGCCCACGTAGGGGCCTGGATGGGCTGCCAGATGACGTGGAGTTGTCAGGCGGGGGTGGATCAGTGGCGGCTCTTCACCGGGCAAACCACAGCCGAAAACCTCGGACTGATTAACCTTCCTCACGCGGCCTGAGTCTTGACCCATGAAGCCGAACCAAAACGAAGCCACCTGACCAATCACCCACCCACAAACCGAATTTTACTGCCATGATGGTGTCACGGATGTCGCGCTTCTGAAAAATTCCGTTGGCGTTCCAAAGAGAACGTCCGGCTGCTAGATGAGACCGCATTTTCTTTCCTCGATCCGAATAGGTCACCTAGTGTTTTGCCAACGAGCAAACGCGCGGATAGCAGGCTGTGATCGTTGGAAGATCCACGACACTCTCATTGGGAAGAAAGACTTTCGTGAAGCTCAACCCGAGTCCAATTCCCGGCGGCTCCAAAACAGGCGGCTTCATTCCGCTCAAGTACGAACTTGGCATAACTCGCTGCGCTCGGCCTTTGGCACTTATTCCGTTTCGTCCTTGATCTCAATTGCGCCTTCCGTTGGGGGTAAATATGAGCTTTCAACAAAGCCCTTCGTCAGTTCCTGAACGAAAGCGCCCTCACTCAACCGAACCCGAATCAAGACTCCTACCGATCAAAAAAATCACACCCGGACTTGACCAATCTCACAGCAGAATTTGCTTTGGGTGGAACGGTCGTGGAAACCGTGGTTTGGCGTCATGCATAGGGGAGAAAGGGGGTTGTTTCGAGGTGGCGGACGAGCCGCCATCGGGGGAGTTGGTCTTGGAACCGACGACAAAGGTGGTGACCGCGATCACGGCCCAGACGAGGTGATGGAGGATATTCTTTTTCATGCCGATGGGTCGGAGGAGGTCGGCGATTTCGGCACGTTGTTGCGGGAGTTCGTCGAGCTTGGCCTTGTTGGCGATGAAGGTGTTTAGGAAGCGGTAGAAATCAGCGAGAGGCTTGTTCCATTCTCCGGACACAACATCGATGGGAGATTCGCGGCGATGATTGCGGACGGTGGTGGAGGCTCTGTTTTTGAGAAGGATCGTGACGATTTCGAAACGCCCGAGGAAGGCGGCGCTATGAAGAGCGGTGTTGCCGTCGCGGTTGGCTTTGCGGACGTCGGCCTTTTGCTCGATGAGAAGCTGGACAATGGCGGGGTGTCCGTGAAGGGCGGCACTGGTGAGGGGCGTCATT
>JALQTQ010000381.1 GCA_023263995.1 Akkermansiaceae bacterium
GTAGAGGCAGTAGGCTTTGAGGAGTTGGGAAATGGCGTGCACGCGGGTGCCTTGGCCGTCCATTTTTTGCTGAACTTTTTCTTTTTCAGCCAAGCGTTGTTCCTCGGTGAGGTCCAGGTTGGCATCGATGTCGGCGAAGGCGGCGGCAAGGTCGGGGATCACAAAGGCCTCGGGATCGTCGGGCGAGAGGAACTCCCGGCCCATCTCCATGAGGTCAGCGTCGTGGCCTTTTTCATCGATGGTGAAGTAGAGTTCTTCCTTGATTGCAAAGAGTTCCTTTTTCTGGGCGTCCTGGTAGAACGAAAGTTCGGTTTTTTCGATGAGGCGTCGGGTGTCGGGGTCCTCCATGAACCGCATGAACTGGCGGTTGCGCGGTTGGCCCAACTTGACCTTGAAGAGCGCGCGCCCGGCAGTGTCTTCGTCGCCCTCCTCGAGAGCCTTTTTGGCTTCAGCGGCCAGCTCGTTGCAGAGGTGGTTTTGCTTTTTGACGAGTTGATCGATGATGCCGCAGTATCTTTTATATTCCTCGGTATTGGAGACCACGGCGGGACCGGAAATGATGAGCGGGGTGCGAGCTTCATCGATGAGGATGGAGTCGACCTCATCGACGATGGCGAAGTAGTGGCTGCGCTGCACCTGATCGTAGGTCGATCCGGCCATCCCGTTGTCGCGGAGGTAATCGAAGCCGAATTCCGCGTTGGTGCCGTAGGTGATGTCGGCGGCGTATTGGGCACGGCGGATTTCCGGGTGTTGCTGGTTCTGGATACAACCGACGGTGAGGCCGAGATATTTAAAGAGGGCACCCATCCACTCCGAGTCACGACGGGCGAGGTAATCGTTGACCGTCACCACGTGCACGCCGAGGCCGGTGAGGGCATTGAGGAAAACCGGGAGGGTGCCGACGAGGGTTTTTCCTTCCCCGGTCTGCATCTCGGCAATCATGCCGCGATGGAGGGCAATGCCGCCGACGAGTTGGACATCGAAATGGACCATGTCCCAGACCATGATGTTATCGACGACTTCGATGTCGCGTCCGCAGAGACGGCGCGCCGCGTTTTTGACCACGGCGTAGGCCTCGGGCAAAATTTCATCGAGATATTTGTCCCTCAAGGCAGGGAATTCGTCTTCGATCTCGGCAAAGGCTTCCTTGGCGGCGGCGATGTCTTCGAGTGAGGTCAACTCGGAAGGGAGAGAGGGAAAGTCGTCGCGTAGCGAGTCGAGCCGGTCCATCAAGGCTTGGGCGACCTTGGCCACGGAGTCGTCGTCCATGATCTCGAGCTGCCGCTTGGTCGGTAGATCGAGGGGAAGGTATCGGTGCAAATGGGACTGCCACCGGGCAACGCGAGCCATCAGTTGTTCCTCGGATTCCTTTTGCAGTCCCTCCTCGATCCCATTAATCTGGTCGACAATGGGTTGCATTCGCTTGAGTTCACGTTGGTTTTTCGAGCCAACGATTTTCTGAAGGGTCCACTTGATCATGAAATTAGGTCCGTGTTTCCTGACGGAATGGGGGCAATATACCGGTCAGGGGCGAGAAGCAAGGGAGACGGGAAGGAGATTTTGTCTTTTGTCGTCGGGAAATGCCGAAAGTTGGGGTGAATCGACGTTCTCAGCCAATGATGGCCTGTTTTGGGACTGCCATTTGCTGGGCGACCGGTCCCAGTCGCCCCTGGTGGGCATCGTAGCCCGGAGGATGGTCTTGTTTCCTGGAACAAAACGTCGCGAACAGGAACGGCGATCGGGGGGGGAGCTGGCGAAGAACCAATTTTTTGGGGCTTGGAAGGGCAGTCCCGGATGGCGTATGTTTTGCAACATGAAGATGAAAAAGGTCTTTTTTGTTTTGGCAGGGTTTTCTGTTCAGCTGGCCGGGGCGCAGTGGCCCGAGTGGCGTGGTCCCAATGGGAATGGGGCCTTGGAGTCGGGGGCGCTTCCCGCGAAGCTTGACACCGAGGGTGGCAATTTATGTTGGAAGACGTCGTTGCCCGGGCGGGCCTGTTCGACGCCGGTGGTGGCGAAGGGTGGGCTTTATCTCACCTCGCCGGTGGACGGGCAGGACGCCTTGTTGGCTTTTGACCTGCAGGGCAAGGAACGGTGGCGGCAGGTTTACGGGGAAATGACCCCCGGGCGGGGTCAGCGGGTAGGAAGCAGTGCCAATTCGTCGCCGGTGAGTGATGGAGAGACGGTGGTGGGTTATTTTAAATCAGGCCGAGTGGCGGCTTGTTCGGTCGATGGTAAAAAGCTTTGGGAAAAGGACCTGCATACTCTTTACGGCGAAGATAAACTTTGGTGGGACCAAGGAACATCGCCCATTCTCTACCAATCATCGGTGATTGTGGCCGTGATGCAGACCGAGGGAAATTCCTACCTGGTGTCATTTGATCTCAAGAGCGGGAAAGTGAACTGGAAGACCGAGCGGAAGTTTGAGACCGCCAAGGAGTCCGGGGATAGCTATACCTCTCCGCATTTGATGACGATCGATGGGGTGGACACGGTGGTGTGCTTTGGGGCGGATCACCTCACCGGGCACGATGCCGCAACGGGCAAGCAACTTTGGTATTGTGGCGGAATCAACCCGGAGAACAAAGGGATGTGGCGCACTATCGCTTCGTCAGTCGTGACCGAGGGCATTGTCGTGGTTCCCCATGGGCGAGGAGGATACT
>JALQTQ010000382.1 GCA_023263995.1 Akkermansiaceae bacterium
GCAGTTCGGGTAGCGACGCGTTCACGCCGGGGGCTTCGGTGTCAATGAAGCGAATCCTCCGGATGGACGGTAAAGCAGCTCCAGAGGCACCCCGTATTTCTCGGCTAGGGCGAGGAGCGCCTTGGCATTCTGAGCGCGAATCTCCATTTCCTCGGAGAAATCCATCCCAAGTTCGGCAAAGTGTTCAGCCAGCGTCTTGAGCCCCATCTCGACGTCGGCTCGGTTCTGCTGAGCTTCGCGACCGGCATCCACCGTAATGCGTCGAGGCGTGGTAAAGGTGACCCGCGTCCAGTCCTCGACGGGCGGCAGCTTCCCAGTGCGGATCGCGTGACCAATGACGAACATCCAGGTCGGTCGGATCATCCGTTCGATCAGCACCGTCTGGCGCCGCGAGAACCGCCGGTCGGCCTTTGCCACCACGAGCCGCACCCCTGCGCCACCGACCTTCGACGAATCGGCGGCGAACTCGAACGGGATCATTCCGAGCGCCGAGTCACGCCTGAGGTGTTCGAGGAAGCCAGTGAACGTGGGACTCGGCCGATTGCTCTGGAAGCTCTCCAGGTCTTCCTCCGGATTGAGCCGGACCATCTTGCCGCCCATGATCCGCTGGAGCGTGGCCGGGTCACTCGCCTCATGGGTAGTGGCCGCTCCTTGGATCTGAAAGTCACCGGTATCATCGGTGTCGGTCCGGTTCGTTTTGAGAACACGGGAAACATCCGCGTTGTCCTTCACCGCGTGCTTTTCCAGGGCGAGCAATTCCATTTCATCGAGGAGATGGTTGATTGAATGCTGAAGGGTTGGTGCTCCCCGGACTTGGCTTGGGGAATCCGGTTCAAAGACATGGAGAACGAATGAGGCCTCCAGGTCATCGAATCCGCCCTCGTCGTCGAGCAGACGGTAGGCAAGCGGACGGCCCACAGCATCGAGCTTTACCCCGTCAATCGTTTCGTCTTCGCCGTCGTCACCAATCCGATGTGCTTCGATGAGCTGGAGTTTCGGCAGCCCGCTTTCATCGATGACGCGGTGGACGAAGATTTCCCCATCGGTGTCGAGTGCCCGGCAGGCGAGGTGCTGGCATTCTGAGAAGCTGAAGCGACCGGAAATGTCCGCGTTGCGGGTCCAACGCTGGAAGTATTCCTCCGCCGCCCGATTCCACTCCGGATCAGGGGAAAGTGCTTGGGGGCGGATACCATCGCCCACGGCGTAGAGGGCCATGTTGCCCACCAATTCGCGGAAGAAACCGGAATTCTTGACGAGGTAGCGGGAACGGCGGACCAGCTCGGTGCGGACGGAAGCGGTGAGGTCGAACTTGGCGTCCTGCGGCGCGGCGCCCGGGATGCTGCCACGTCGGCAAGAAGTATTCGCGGCCTCATACGGCCCGGTGCCGAAAATGAGACGGACCGCAATGCGTTGCAGGATGTTCATTTCGGGAGGTGGCCAGAGATGAAGGAAACCGATGCCTGACCGGGCGGGTTGCCATAAGTGAGCGGATCAAGGGTCCGCAGCGCGTGGGCGCATTCGACCAGCACTTCGTCAATGGGCATGGTGAACTGCTTCCCGGCAGAGGTGCCCGAGTCGCTCCAGTTCATGAGGGTCTTGCCTTCAAGCAAGAGTTCTTTCGCCCTCGCCTGGATCGCGAGGACCTCGGCAACGGTGAATCCGGTGACAAACAATCCGCGGGCCATCGGCCTGCGTTTCGTGTCAAGCAACGGTCCGACCGTCCTTCACTCGCTCCCTTGCCTCAGCAAGGGTGATACCCATGGCAAGCTGCAGGTGAGGTTTGTCCACAAGCCCCTTCCAGTTCCCGCCCCATTCGAGGCCGAGGTCTTCACCGATCCGTCCGCAACGATCCATAAGTGGGCTGTCCCAAAGCGGCTGGCCATTCTTGTCGAAGACGACGAAATCCCACGCTACTCCGAAGTTGTGCCACGAGTAGCCGGGACGAGCCTTGGTGACTTTTTTACCTGGCTTGGTGCGCCCTTTGGCATGGAGCGCTGCCTGTTCCTCGTAGCTGCGGGTTCCGCAGATGATCTTCACGTTGATACCGGCCTCGCGGCACTTCCGCAGCCATTCACGAGCCTTGCGTTGAGCATTTGGGACGAGGGTGGCCAGGCTCTTCTCGGAGCGTGGGTCGAATTCGAGGGTTTCCGGTTTCGCGGGCAGTTGAGGAGTTCCGATGCCGAGTCGATCTGCGATGGCTCTCGCCGTTATCGGTCCAGGGATTCCGTCCGTTGCCACTCCGATAAAGGCTTGGATCTTTTTCCAGAGGGACTTGCTCATGGCCGGGTAGTTGCGTCAACCGCTGGTCATTTGTCAGAGGATGGATCGATCTCGACCTCGATGCGACCGTCCGGGTGAACGCGAATCTCGCCGTGGTCGGCGACGATGGTTCCGCTGACCGGGAGGACGCTGGTGCAAGACGCGAGGAGGACTGCGGTGGCGATGAAGAGGATGGATAGCTTCATGATGTCTCAGCTTCATCGTCAACCGGAGCCGCTTCCCTGACCGACTCTCGTCCGACGATCTTGAGCATGGTGGCTGCTGCGGCCTGCATCGCTTCACAGTCAAAGTAGTGATTCGGTCGGCTACCGAT
>JALQTQ010000383.1 GCA_023263995.1 Akkermansiaceae bacterium
TCGCGAATGCCCTCGGGCATCTGGGATACCCGGGTCGGGGTCTGCCCGCTCCGGGCCAAGACCGATTCCGGATCACGGCGAACCCGCCGCCACCCTTTGATCAGAGTTTTCTCGAGCTTGCGAACGACCGCGGTGAGCGCAGCGAGGTAGTTGGACTGCAGAAACAGGGGATGCCCAGCCGACAGCGCGGCAAAGGTCGAATCTTCGTCGAGATAGGGCATTAAGGCATAGCCGTAGGTAATGGCCGCGCTCTTGCCATTGACATCCACCACGATCAAAATGCCATTTTCGTTGGGGCGATCCAGATCGACATCCTCGTAGGCTGCGCGGTTGAGCATCCAGAAGCCGAACTGGCGCAGGTTGTTGAGATCCTCGAAGGCCCCGAGGTAGACCGCCACGAACAATTGAGGAAATCTTGCCTCAAAGCGCTCCAAGACCCGCCTCATCGGCTCCCTCTCCTTCATTCGCAAGACCCCCGCCACATCGGCAAATTTCCGCACCCGCACATCGCCATGGCCAAAAACCTCGTCGGCGTGGACCATGGTGAATCCACAGTGGGGACACGAGTCTGCCCCCCGGTGGATTTTCTGGACACAACGCGGACACTTCATCGTAGGAGATATCTGAGCTGAACTAAGACCATCGTTCCCGCCCCTCCAAGCATTTTCAGGTCCATTCCTCAGGAGCGAACTCGGGTTGTCATTCGTTTTCCAGCCCTTTTCCTCCTTTTCATACTCCCGGCCCCAGTTCCTTGTTGGGGCTCATTTGGACCTTTCGCAGAGCCTTCTGTTCTCATACGGCTCGGGGCAGCTCTTCCTTCGTCCAGAGAAGGGGGACAGCACGCAGCCAGAAAGTCCTGCCCGCGGGACGATCTTCCAGACAATTGAAAATCAAAATCAGCTAAACGTAACCCAATCTCAAGCCTTCCAGCCCCTTCTCGGGGGTGCTTTCCGATGACTGTCAAATAATGGCAGAAATGACATCAATCCGCTTGCTGGAGGGTCAAAAACGGGCGACCGCCCAATGAATTCTCCGTGATCATTCAGGCGTTTGTGGGTGAAGGACGGGATTGGGTTAGCTCAGTCCCCCACGCCGCCTCATCACCCACTCGATGGTGAGGAGGAGGGCCAGGAGAGTGAAGACCGGCCAAATGTCCCAGAGCGAAGTCTCACGGAGTTCGGTCCTCGTTTCATCACCCTGCAAAAACAAGTCCGAGAGGACGCCTGCGCCATCGTAAACGCGGCCGCCCGACATGCTGGCGATCGATTCCAGGAGCGGGCGGTTCAAGGTGGTCTCGGAGAGCTCCACTGCCCCCAGAGAGCCCACCACCCGGAAGGTCGTGACGACCTGATCACGGACCGAGACTTCGTAATTTCCCGGCTTGCGGAAAGGGCCCGCGAGGGCCTCGTGCAGGCCGTTGGAATTTTCGCGGGGCGACAGGGGAACTTCGATGATCTCGCCCGACTGGTGTTTCACCCGAGCCACCAAGCTCTCATCCATGAGGGGATTGAGTTCTTGGTCGCGCAACCGAGCCATGATCTTGACTCGGTCATCGCCGGTATAAGTCAGTTGGTCAGTCCCCAGCCGCAGTTGGTCGTCACCGGCCCGCAGGTTAGGTCCCGCACCCCAGCGCACCAACTGGCCCCAAAATCGGTGGTGATAGACATCCCCGACTCCCTCGCGCAGGCGCCAAGTCCGATCAGCCAGTAACATCGCGACCTTGCCCGCACCGGTCTGGCGAGTCACCAGCAAGGCATTCTCCGCTTCCCGTTTCTTGCGCTCCGCCACTTCCCCGAGAGCCCGATCGAGACTGGCCGCCGAGTTGACGCGCCGACGTCCGTTCTCGCCGGAATCGGCATAGAGAAGCACCTCGGCCCCTGGTTGCAAGCCATTCACAGGATGACGCCAACGAATCTCGGGGAACTCCTTCCAAAGCCGCTCGTTCCGCAGCTGTCCCTCGACCTGGGCTGTGATTGGGTGACTTCGCCCGGCAATGGTCAGGCCGAAGCGAAATTCCTCACTGCTGCCATAGTAGGTCCGTTGAGAAACGTCGTACTTCACCGGGACCAAATTTCGCACCACCTCGCTTCCGAAGGCATGAGGCATAGATTCCGGTCCTGCCACCAGAACGAGCAACGATCCGCGCTGCTTGACGCAGCCGTCGAGGATTGACCACTGTTCCTCACTAAGGTCTTGAGGCCCAACCTCCCCCACGATGATCACGTCAAACTTTCGCCATTCCTCCTCGCTTTCGGGGAGGTCCGTGGCATTGGCATCACCAAAGGGGCGGCTTGCCGAGGCCACGACCTTGGGGGGAGTTTTGCCGGAAATGCGGTCCGGCTCGAGGAGGACCGACTGGAGATGGATCGACTGGTCGCGACCGTAGAAAAGGTTCCGAAGGTAGCGAAATTCCCAACGGGGACGGCGATCGATCAAAAGGACATTGGTCCGAGCATCACTCACCACCGTCTGAAATTCCCACTCGTTGTTGCTGTCAAAGTGCTCATCCTCGAGACCACTGAGGACGAGGCGATATTGACCTACGCCGTCGCTTTCAGGGGCATGA
>JALQTQ010000384.1 GCA_023263995.1 Akkermansiaceae bacterium
TGAGGACACCCGCGTCTTTCAACCCAGCCAATGGAGCCATTTCAAGACCAGCCCGACCAATGGTAATGCAAGCCGAGGTCAATACCGGGATGCGACACTTTTTTCCCTCATCGAGCACCCGCTTCACCACCGTCGGAGAATCCACCGCCGGCGAGGTATTGGGCATCATAACCACTCCGGTGATTCCTCCATTGATGGCAGACTCGCTGCCATCCCGGATCGTTTCTTTCTTCTCCTGACCCGGCTCGCGAAAATGGACATGAGCATCAAACATCCCCGGCATGATCACCTTGCCCGTGCAATCCACCACCCGCGCCCCCTCCGGCACCTCCATCACGTCCACCGCTTTGATGAAACCATCAAGCAACCAAACATCGGCCCGCCGAGGCGGAGCATCCTCGCTGGCGACTTCTCCTCCTTGTAAAAATAAATTCATGTAACTTGGGGTTTCAGACCAAACAGAACAGCCATCCGAGCCGCGATCCCATTTTCCACCTGCTGGGAAATGAGGCAACGTTCATAGTCCAGCACGGCATCGCATAATTCCACCCCACGATTGATCGGGCCGGGATGCATCACATAAATACCTTCGCCCGCCAAGCGTTTCAACCGCTCTTCCGTGACCCCATAAACCGAATGATATTCCCGGTCACTAGGGTAAAAGGGAGCGTCCTGCCTCTCCTTCTGGACCCGCAACAAATAAACCGCATCGGGTCCCCAAGCCATCGCTTCATCATAGTTGGTGAAGCGACGGTATCCAGTCTTGGGAACCAGACTTCCGGGACCGCAAAAGGCAACCTCGACCCCGAGCCTTTCGAGAATGAGACTGGTCGAGCGGGCCACCCGACTATGCAGGATGTCCCCCACAATCACCACCTTTCGACCAGCCAAATCCGGGTAAACCTCGCGCAAGGTGAAGGCGTCGAGCAAGGCTTGGGTGGGATGGGCATGGGCACCATCGCCGGCGTTGATCACCGAGGCATTGGTCTGCCGCGCAATTGCGGCCGGCTGACCCGAGAGACGGTGACGCACCACGATGTAATCCGCACGCATGGCCTGCAGGGTGTCGATGGTATCCCGTACCGACTCCCCTTTGGTGACCGAAGAATGAGGCACGTCAAACATCGTGACATCAGCCGAAAGCCGTTTCGCCGCCACTTCAAAGGACGAGAGAGTCCGCGTGCTTGGCTCGTAAAAAAGCATCAAGACTGTTTTCCCCTTCAAAGCCGGGACTTTTTTGACCGATCGAGTGAGGAGCTCCTTGAAAGGCACAGCCTGATCCAGCAAGTGAACGATTTCCGCACGATCCAAAGAGATAACATCGAGGAAATCTTTTCGTGGAGTCATGACGTAAATTACTGCGGGGTGATAATTTCGACCGACTCCTTCCCGTCGGTCCTTTGCAAGCTGACATCAACCCGGTCCATCCGCTCAGTGGGCAAATGCTTTCCGACAAAACGGGGCTCGACCGGGAGCTCCCGGTGTCCCCGATCAATCAAGACCGCAAGGTCCACCTTGGCCGGACGACCGTAGTCGAAGAGAGCGTCGAGGGCCGCCCGAATGGTCCGGCCCGTGAAGATGACATCGTCCACCAGAACGATGTGGGCACCATCAACCGGAAAATCAATCTCACTACTCTGCAGGGTAGGATTACTGCTGAGGTGCTCGTAGTCGTCACGATACAGGGAGATGTCGAGAATTCCCAAACGAACCTGGGCTCCCTTCCGGCGGAGAAGCTCGAAAACCCGCTCGGCCACCTCATCTCCTCGACTGCGAATGCCCACCAAATGAATCACTCCCCCTTCCTGAGTTTCCCAAATCTGATCCGCGAGCCGCTCGTTGGCGGCTTGAATTTGCGCGGCATCCAAGACAGAGTTCATTGTTGACGAACCGACGCTATCACCACCGGACGAAGTGTAAAACACGAACCATCGAGCAAATTGTTATTTCAACCTGGGAATCCCCTCCGGTCCAAGTGGCCTCCGCCCTTTGGGAGCACTCCGACCGCTCTCTTTGAGCTTCTCTAACAAAACCTGCATCTCCTTCCGTTTCGCCCCCTCCTTGAAGTAGAGGTTATGCTTCTCCCCCGGGTCCCGGCCGAGATGGTAGAGCTGCCCCGGTGCTGTCGGCGCTTCTTCTCTGACGGCATATTTTTGGAGAATGCCACGGTCGTAGTTGTTGCCACCCGAGCCCTGATGATCGAGGTACTTCCAGTCGCCCACCCGAAGCTGGAATTCCCCCCGAAAACTCTGGGTCAGAAGGTGCGGCCGGACCGGATCGGCATCCTTCCGCTGCCCCAGCATGACCGGAAGTAAATCAAAGGAGTCGCGCGCTGCTTCATCGGGCAGGGAGTAGCCAGTCACCGAGGCCAGAGTCGCCATGATGTCGGTGGTATTGGCCAGTTGGCCCGTGACCTGCCCCCCGGGAATCCGCCCCGGCCAGCGCACGATGAAGGGCACGCGATGCCCCCCTTCCCAACCATCCCGCTTCATCCCCCGGAAGCCCAAAGAAGGATCGTGATTGTGATCCTGTCGCATCCAATCGACATGGACCGTTT
>JALQTQ010000385.1 GCA_023263995.1 Akkermansiaceae bacterium
ATACGAGGAACTCCGCAGACAGGGGCACTTCTCACCGCAAGAGGCCGAGCAAATGATCGCGACCACCTTTCTCCGTCTCGGCCCATGGGATCCGGCCATGGTGAAGGCCCCTGAGGCACGCCAGCAATTCATCGACGATGTCGTCAACTCGGTCGGACAAAGCTTTCTCGGTACAACTATGCGCTGCTTCAAGTGCCATGACCACAAGTTCGATCCACTGCCAACCCGCGACTACTATCGAATGTATTCGGTGTTCGCGGGAACCCAACTTGCCGAGCGCCATGTTTCCTGGCAGGACTTCGAAAACCGCGAATGGTTCGAGGAGGAAAAGGCAGAACTCGAGACGCTCTACGACTTTGCAAACAGCGAAGCGGAGCGCCTCCGGAAGAAGGTCGAGGATCATGCCCGGGATTGGTATGAGCGGCATGGTCTGCCCTACAAAACCCTCGAAGAGCGAAAGAAGGACCCGGTGGATCGGAAACCCCCACGGCATTTTGGACTGAGTGAAACCGAAAAAGGCCAACTCAAGGTCAGGGAACAGGATGAATGGATCTGGAAGCGCCGCGGTGAGCGTCTTCTTCCCATGGTCCAGTCCGTCTACAGTGGCCCCCCGCCTCGCTTCCTAAACGCGCGCTCGCTGCGGATGCCTCCGGGAATCGATCCGGAATGGCAACCTCAAACACACATCCTTATCGGAGGTTCCCTTCAGGCAAAAGGCGATGAGGTGACTCCGGGAGTTCTCTCTGCGCTTTCCCTGCCAGCACCGGGTGCCCTCGAATCAGATCCGTCATCCCTTCCCCCTACCCTCGTCGGCCGTCGCTTGGCCCTGGCCAAATGGATCGCCCACCCGAAAAATCCATTAGCGGCAAGGACCATCGTCAATCGCGTCTGGCAATACCATTTCAATCAGGCAATCGCCGGCAACCCCAACAACTTGGGAAGCACCGGTTCGCTGCCCACCCACCGGAAGCTCCTTGACTGGCTGGCGACTGATTTCGTGCAGAACGGCTGGGATATCAAGCGACTTCATCGCCAAATCCTCTTCTCCGATACCTACCTTCAGTCGGGGAGACATCCCGAACACGAGAATTTACTGCAACAAGACCCGCAGAACCGACTCCTTGCCCGCTTCCCCTATCGTCGGCTCTCTGCTGAAGAAATCCGCGATTCGATACTCAAGATCACGGGTGAACTCAACCCAGCCCGTGGAGGGCTTCCGGCACGTCCGGAAATCGATATGGAGGTCGCCCTTCAACCACGAATGATTCAATTCTCGATCGCACCCACCTACCTACCCAACCGACGGCCTGAGCAACGAAACCGCCGGTCCATCTACGCCTACCGAGGCCGTGGCCTACCCAATCCCTTTCTGGAAACCTTCAACCAACCAAATCCAAACGATTCTTGTGAAGCGCGTGATTCCGCCTCCATTTCTCCTCAAGCCTTCAGCCTGATGAACAGCGACTTCGTGACCGATCGATCTATCGCCCTTGCGAACCGGCTGGAAAAGGAAAAGGCAAACCTGACCTCTCAGATTACTCGGGCCTTCCAACTCGTCTTTCTCCGCTCTCCTTCGGAAGAGGAGCTCGCCTCAACCTCGGAATACGTGACCGAAATGAGGGCCTACCACACAGGCCTCACCCCGAAAGTCCGCCACTACCCGGTGGAAATCACCCGCTCTCTGGTGGAGGAGTTTTCCGGAAAACCTTTCGAATACCAGGAAATCCTCCCGGTGTTCCGGAATTACGAGAGAGACCTTCACGCCTCGGATGTTTCCGCTGAAACTCGGGCCCTCGCAGACCTCTGCCTCGTTCTCTTCAACTCGCAGGAATTTCTTTACCTCTACTAAAACCTGACACCTGGTCACCCCATGAATCCCTCGCCTCATTACCCATTCCTCTCCGATGCCCATTCCAGGCGCGAATTCCTCTATGGTCTTGGAGCTTCAATGGGATCGGTTGCCTTTTCCTCGCTCCTCGCCCGTGAGTCGGCGAATTTGCCCGGCCCCATGGCTCCCCACCCCCCGATGAGGCAGGCAAGGGCCAAGAATGTCATCATGCTGTTCATGGAAGGGGGGCCCGGGCACATGGATACCTTTGACCCCAAACCGAAGCTCGCCCAGCTTCACAAAAAAGAATCGCATAACAAACGAGGGTTGGCCGCAGGCACCTATCAATTCTATGTCGGTTCCCCCTTTAAGTTCAAAAGGGCCGGGCAATCAGGAATCGAGATGTGTGATCAGTGGCAGCACCTTTCCGATCCCGAAGTCGCCGACGAACTTTGCAACTACCGGGGCTGTCAGGCCGAATCCCTCAACCACCCGGAAGCACTCTTCCACATGAATACCGGGAGTCGCCTCGGGTCGGATCCCGCACTGGGGTCATGGGTGACCTACGGCTTGGGATCGGAAAACCAAAACCTTCCCGGTTACGTCGTCATGACCGAGATGGCCCTCCCTCAGGGAGGATCAAAAAACTGGTCGAACGGCTTCCTGCCAGCCTTTCACCAAGGCACCGCGCTTCGCCCGAATGGTTCACCAATCCTCAACCTG
>JALQTQ010000386.1 GCA_023263995.1 Akkermansiaceae bacterium
CCCTTGAGATGATGGAGACCGAGGCGTAGGGTGTGATCGTTGATCACTTCGGTGGTGTCCATGGAATGAACCACGGAGACTGGTTTGGAGCGGAGGCCGTGACGTTTGGCATCCTGTATCAGGGTATTGATCGAATAAAACCCCATCGGCTGGTTGTTGAGAAGGCCGCAGTAGAATTCTGCAGTGCGGTGGACCTTGAGCCAGCAGGAAGCGTAGGCGATGAGAGCGAAGGAAATGGCGTGTGATTCCGGGAAGCCATAGAGGGCGAAGGAGCCGATCGATTCAATGACCCGCGCCTGTACTTCCGGGGCTACTTTTCGGGTCGCCATGCGGGATTTCAGCTTTTGCACGATCCTCTTCATGCGTTCGTCGGAACGTTTAAACGACATCGCCTTGCGGAGGAGGTCGGCTTCCACTCCGGTGAATCCCGCGATCACCATGGCCATGCGGAGGACCTGTTCCTGGAACAAGGGGACGCCAAGGGTGCGTTTGAGGATGGGTTCGAAATCGGGGTGGATGTGTTCTATCTCTTCTCGTCCGGTGCGACGATTGAGGTAGGGGTGGACAAGGTCGCCCACGATTGGGCCGGGCCGGATGATCGCGACCTCGATGGCAAGATCGTAGAACTTCCGGGGTTGCATGATGGGGAGGGTGGCCATTTGGGCGCGTGATTCGACCTGAAAGGTGCCGATGGTGTCGGCGCGGCAGAGGAGGTCGTAGGTTTCGGGGTCGTCCTTGGGGATGCGGGCCAGCTTGACCGGGCGGCCCCGTCGCTCGCAAATGGCCAAGGCGTCTTCCATCGCAGCCAACATCCCGAGCCCGAGGAGGTCGACTTTCACGATGCCGAGGTCCTCGCAGTCGTCTTTGTCCCATTGCAACACGGTCCGGTTCTCCATTGTGGCCGGTTGCAGCGGAACGACGTGGTCGAGCCCATCATCGCAAAACACCATCCCGCCCGAATGCTGTCCGAGGTGGCGGGGGCAGTGCAGGACGGCGTGGTAGAGTCGGAGGAGGGCCTTGAAACGAGGGTGCGACGAGGGAATCCCGGCTTTCTCGATCGTACCCGCCAGCTCCATCACCTTGTCGCCCGGGTAGTAGTTGCTCATCGAGAGTTCATCACTGCTCGGCTCACGGGAAGCGTCGTGGACCTTGGGCGAGGTGCAGAGATCGCTGAAACGGTTGGCCACTGATTCCGAGAAACCGAGGATTTTCGACATTTCGCGAAAAGCGGAGCGTGGCTTGTAGGTGATCACGTTGGCGGTCATGGCCGCACCATAGGGAGCATACTTGCGGTAGAGATACTGGATGACCGCTTCGCGTCGCTCGCCCGACGGAAAGTCGATGTCGATGTCAGGCCAGGATTGTCGATTCTCCGACAAAAATCGTTCGAAAAGGAGGCCGCTGGCCACCGGATCGACGCTGGTGACCCCAAGGGCGTAACACACGAGCGAGTTGGCAGCCGAGCCCCGACCTTGGCAGAGAATGCCCTGGGAGCGGGCAAAGCGCACCAAGTCCCAGACGATGAGAAAATAGCCTGAGAATCGAAGTTTTTTTATTGTAAACAACTCTTGGGAAATTTGTTGTTCATGTTTTTTACTTTTTAAAAGTAATCTTTTTTCAAGCCCGCTTTGAACCAAGTGATGAAGGAAATTGTCCTGTTCACAATCTGTGAATAACTTTCCGCTATCGGGATCGCGGTAGGAAGGGAAGTGGTAGCCTAGATTGTCGAGTGAGTATGCTTGGCATTCTTCAGCGAGGCGGAGAGTGTTGCGAAAAGCCTGTGGCTGATCTGTGAATAACCTGCGAATTTCTTCTGGGGATTTGAGGAAGCGTTCGCCGTTGCATTCGAGAAGTCGTCCAGCATCATCGAGGGTTTTGTGTTCTCTCAGGCAGGTGAAGGCGTCGCGTAAGAGGCGTTCGGCCTTCTGTGAATAAGTGGGGGCATTGCTGACGATGAGGGGGATTTGGAGGAACTCGGCGAGGTCGTGGAGGAGATGGTTGAGGCGGTCTTCACCGCGTCGGAAGTGGCGGAAGAGAGCGATCGAGACATTACCGGGTTTGAAGTGATGGAGAAGGAAGCGGGCGGCGGTGAGGAGGTTTTTTTTGGTGGGGCGGGACAAAGATTCAGGGGTGAGGATGGCGTGAAGGCCGCTGAGATCATGGGTTGCGAAGTCTTTCACATCTTGTTCACAATGGCAGCGAGTGAGAAAGCGAGAGAGGTTTTGGTATCCGATTCGTGATTTTGCGAGGAGGGGGAGTTGAGCAAAGCGAGGAAGGTGATCGAGGGTGGTGCCGACGATGGCGTGGAGGCCGGCTTGTTGGGCGGCGGTGTGGGCCCGGGCGGAGCCGTAGAATCCCATGTGATCCACGAGGGCGAGGGACTGGTGTCCGAGCGAGGCGGCGCGTTTCACCAAGGCTTCGGGGGATGAGGCTCCGCGGAGGAAGGAGAAATTGGATTTGGCGAGGAGTTCCATGGAGTTGGAAGTGTTCAGTTTTGAGTCTTGGGTTTTGGAAGCTGGGAGCGGAGAAGCAGGTTTTCCCCACAAATGGG
>JALQTQ010000387.1 GCA_023263995.1 Akkermansiaceae bacterium
GCCTCGGTGGACTCACCGTCGGCGGCCGCGTCACGCGCCTCCTGCAGGGGATCCGGGTCGACCTCGGCGGTCGACCCCATCATCTCGTCGGTCAACTTCCCAACCAGGGCGGGCAAGCCGTAGATCAGCACCAAGGCCGTGCCGTAAATCGTGGTCAGCAACAATGGAACTGCCACCTCAAACATTTTGCTCGCAGTCTCGGCCCGGTTCCCAGCGTGCTCAATTTCCTCCCAGAGATCCGTCCCGCGTTTCTCCCGCTCCTTCTCCAGTGACTCAAACCGGACCCACGCCACCCAAGTGTAAATCAGCAAGCCTCCGAAGAGCCCTCCATGAATGATCACTTTTTTGTTCATTACCACTCGGAAACTTAATCGCGAAAGAGCACCGCTGAAAAGGTTGGAAATTCCCTACACCTCCGGACCAGGGCCCCCTCCCTCTCCTTCGTGGAAATAAACCTCTTTTCCCACGGAGGTCCCGGCCATTCCCTCGCCCACGAAATTTTCGATGACGACCCGATGACGCCCAGACGCTCTCTCGCCGAGACAGTAGAGAAACTCCCCCACGCTTTCCCGGAAGAGATCCATCACCGGGAAATCCTGGTCGTCATCAAGCCCCGCGGAAGGCCCGATGGACAACACGACGAGCCCTTCCTCTCGGACTTCGAAGTCATAGTCATCCCGAAGCCCTCTTCCAAAGGCCGCTTCAATCATCTCATGCAGTTGGCGGAAGTTAAGATCAGCCGGGGCACTGAATCGTCGCCAAACCAACGGCTTTGAGCCCAGCCGCTCGACTCGGAAAACAAAGCGGAGCGGACTACGCAGGACGGGAGCTCGCTCTTTTCCGGGATCACCTGCCCGCTCTTGGCCTGTGATGGCCTCGGCCCACTCCCGGATCCACTCAAGGCCTCCCGGTCGTGCCGCCACTCTGTCCATGAAGGCTTCGATCTCCGCCTCGCTGGCCTCTTTTCCCGGCATCTCGGATAACAAGTCGTCCAGTTCATCAAGCATCCCGGAACATCCCAAGCCGGGGATTTTCGGTTTTCAATCTCGAATGACTGGAGTTTTGCCACACTTTCCGATATCGCCCTGCCGTGAAACAGCACCTCAGGGAGGCCGGTCGGCTTGGCCTCGGCGGCGCACGCGCCAATCTCCTCCCCGCTCTGGCCCTCTGGACCGTAGGGGTGGCTTTGGTCCTCGCTTACACCCATCTGCCGCCGATCACTTCGGCACTCGATCAAGTGGGCCACTGGAAGCTGACCTACGCCCCTTGGTTTGCGATATTCTCCACGGCCCTCTTTGGCAGCCTTGTTCCCACTTTCATCCAGCGGATTCTCGTACCCAAAAGCAGGCCTCCCTCCGGACGCCAAGTCATCCTCCTGATGCTCTTCTGGGCCATTCACGGCTGGCAGATCGACCTACTCTACCGCGGCCAGGCGGTCATTTTTGGCGATGGCACCGACGTCGCCACGATCATCAAAAAGACAATGATCGATCAATTCGTCTGGTGCCCCTTCCTTGCGATCCCGCAAACGATCTTCGGCTATCTTTTCGCGGAGAAGAACGGATCGCTTGTGGCCTGCCGGGAGGCTCTTCGGCACAAGGGCTTTCTTGAACGTGCGATCCCGCTCCTCATCGCCACCTGGGCGGTCTGGATCCCCGCCGTCTCCCTCATTTACCTCTTCCCGCCCGCTCTTCAACTTCCGCTGATGAACATCATCCTCGCGCTCTGGGGCCTTATCCTCGTCTTCTTCGCAAAACATGCCTAAGTTGCCGTCGATGAAAATTCTTGGCCTCCTCCTCCCTCTCCCCCTCCTCGGGCAGTCTCCTCTCACCCCCGAAGCAGCGGCCACCTTTTCTTTTGCCACCCAAAAGGGAGCCTTCTACCAGATCGAGAAAAAATCCGGCAATGCATGGAAGGCCGTGGGCCACCCGGTGAAGGGCGACGGAAAGCAGGTCATCAGGACTCTCAGGGAATCTCCCGAGGCCTCATTCCGCCTCCGCGAACTCCATCAGCAATGGGTCCCCGTCTGGAGCGACGAATTCAACGGGAACGCCATCGACCGAAGCAAATGGGCCAACGAAGTGAACGGATACGGCGGCGGCAACAACGAACTGCAATACTACTCGGAAAGCCCGAAATATTCCTTCGTGAAGGACGGCAGCCTCCACCTGAGGCTTTATCGGGACCCTCACACCACCGTTGATGGAAAGACCCAGCCCTACACCTCGGCGAGACTCCGGACGATCTACCGGGGAGACTGGACCTACGGACGGATTGAAATCCGAGCCAAGCTCCCCTCCGGCCAAGGAATCTGGCCCGCCCTCTGGATGCTGCCCACCAATTCTCCCTATGGCGGATGGGCGGCTGGCGGGGAAATCGACCTCGTGGAGTCAAGAGGCTCGGAAGTCAACGCCACCATCGGCACGCTTCACTTCGGCGACAAATGGCCCAAGAATGCGCACCAAGGTGGCGAGACTCAATTCCCCGGTAAAAATGCGGCCGAAGACTTCCACGTTTACGCCCTGGAATGGCAAAGGGACAAAATCAGC
>JALQTQ010000388.1 GCA_023263995.1 Akkermansiaceae bacterium
TCGACTCCGGGGCGGTAGCGGGTTGTCCAGCGCCGGCTTGTTCGACTTCTTGATGCTTGAAGGTCGCCAACACTACGCCGTCGGACACTTCGAATGCAGTAGGCCTCTTTCCGCCTTCCCCCTCAGGATGGCATAGTTGTAAATTCCCATCGCGAATCTCGTAAATTGCCGGAATAGTCATCACCACGCCGTCCATTGTCAGCTTTATGTCCATCCACTTGGGATTCTTAGAGTCGTCTAGTTGAATTGTTCCGTTGACCTCCCCTGCGTTTGTGGTCACAGAAACTTTCTCGCCCCGAAAAACCATTTTGAATGCCTTTGCTGTAGCGGGATCGATCTTCTTTCCGCCTTCGACGATCCTCTGACCAGTCCAGGCACCTTCGAGGGGATGAGATGGATTTTCATCGGCCCAAAGAACTGCCGTTAGCAAAGAGAGTGTCAGTAGGATTCTTTTCATTTGGTCGAACAGTTTTATTCTCCGGGGGTTCCGGTTTTTACCTTGTTACTCGGGGGTTCCGGATCTCTCCGACGACAGCTTGCTCTGGGCATACAGTTCTTTTTCTCCCGATCATGCCTAAGTCTAGCAGGGTCTTGAGGGGTTTCCAATCTGTTCTTTCCTGCGAGGCGCGGTTTCTGCAGCGACTGGAGATCGTCCAGGGTCCTGCAGTGGGTCGTCTTGGGCACCAAGAGCGTGGTGGCAGCCTGAAGGACTGCGACACGATGGGCGTTGATCGCGGGCCCTATTGACCCGGTCAAGGAACCGTCTGCGTCCTGAATCGCGCGTGGCTCGAAAAGAAGTCTGTGGGCGACACTCCGCTCCCTCATCGGGTGGAGCGTCCGGGAGGAGGATCTACGTCATTGGTCTGATCTTCATGGGTTCGGGTTTCGCTTTCCGGTCAATGCTGACCGGGCGGTGGGGGCAGGTCGAGGGGACTGGGAGCTCCGGCACCCTTTTTGTCGGTGAGATGGAGGTAAATCATGGTGGTGGAAACATCCGAGTGCCCGAGGATGTCCTGCACGGTGCGGATGTCGGTGTTGGCATCGAGGAGATGCGTTGCGAAGCTATGACGGAGGGTGTGGCAGGTGACGCGTTTGGTGATCGAGGTCTTTTTGAGGGCCTTTTTCAGCTGCCTCTGCATGGAGTCCTCGAGAAGATGGTATCGGGCAAAGCGTCCGGTCTGCGGATGAGCGCAGAGCTTGGAGGCGGGGAAAAGAAAACTCCAGGGGAACTCCAACGGGGCATTGGGATATTTGCGTTGAAGGGCGGCAGGGAGGTGCACCGCGGCACAATTGTTCCTGAGATGTTCGCGATGCTGGTCTTTGAGGTCCTTCACGTGCTCCATGAGGGCGTCCCTCAAGGTGCGGGGGAGCGGCACGAGCCGGTGTTTCCCACCTTTGGCATCGTGGATCTGGATGGTGTGGCGGTCGAAATCGAGGTCCTTGATCCGAAGTCCCATCGCTTCGCTGACCCGCAGTCCGGCCCCATACATGAGCTGGCCCGCCAAATTCCAGGGCTTCGGCAGGTGTCCGAGGAGGTCCCGGACCTCGGCATGGCTCAGGATGGTGGGAGGACGGCGGTGCTCCCGGGGCTGCACGGGAGTGGGAATGACAAAGTCGCCGTGCTGAAAGACCGCGCGGTGCAGGAAGACGAGGGCGTTGAGGGCCTGCTTCTGGGTGGCCGGGGAAACGTGACGAGCGAGGACGAGGTAATTCAAGAATGGCGTGATGGCATCGGGGCCCAGGTCTTCGGGTGAGTGAGATTGTTCCCGGAAGGTAAAGTCGAGGTAGCCGGCAATCCAGCGGCAGTAGGTCCGTTCGGTGGTGACGGCCTTGCTGGTGAGGCGGCTCACCTTGCGCGCGCGATTGAGAATGTCGGATTTGAGAGCCTCGGGACCGTCCTTCGACGGATCGGCGGAAGTGGAATCACCGGAATCCACCGGGATGCTCTCGCGCAGGAAGTCGGGGTGGCGGGGACTGGGGTCTTTGGCATCGAGGCTGAGCGTTTCCCAATCGAAGCTCTCGGACCATTTCCGTCGGAGGAGATCGCAGGCGAGGATGCGGGCGGACTGGATGGCCTGGTCGAACTGCCAGTCGGCAAGGCGGGCTGATCGTGAAAGGGCGGAAAAGTAGGCGTGCGCATTCTCGGCACTGAGGTATCCCTTGGCCTTCATGAAGGAATCGGCCCAGTTTTCGAGGTAAGGGTGGGTTTTGGGGGGCAGGCCAAGCTCGATGAGTCGGTTGCGAAACCGCTCGCGGAGAGAGGTCGGCTCTTGTTTTTCACCTCCGGGAGGAGAAGTGTTCATAAGAACATTTATCCGTGGATCGGGATTGAGGTCAAGCGAAGCTTTTGGAGAGTTGCGATCTGAGCACGTGATCTGAACGGGGAAAGGGCTGGTCGACTGCGGCTCGGACTGAAGTCCAAGCTCCGTCCAGGGGGCGATGAATCGAGCCAGGGTAGCCAAGAGTGATCTTGATCGTTGGTGTTGATCTGGCAGAGGAGGGACTGATGGACAGTCCGCATGATCAACGAGAAAGAGAGGG
>JALQTQ010000389.1 GCA_023263995.1 Akkermansiaceae bacterium
GTGGCGATCTTTCGTCAACCGTCTTCCGGTCGATCTCGGGGGGGATTCACACCCGAAGTCTGGCTGGTCTCAAAGCGGGTTCCTCACTGCATTATGCGGGCTTTCATCCCCGCGCCGTCGATGCCTCCGCCTTGGCCAAGGTGAGCTCCCTTCCCCGTGACAAATACGGGATGCCGACCTACCCCTACCACGTGCGGAATCGCGTGGTTCGGACGACGGCATACTCTCACGAGGAAAACGAGCCCGGTGCGCCGTGGCGTAAGAATGCGGTTGGGACCTACCTGAAATATGGTCATGTCCGGAGTGCTGCCGCCGATTGGTCTCATTATCCGGTGGGCACCAAGTTCAAGATCAAGGGGCTGCCCTACACCTATGTGGTCGATGATTACGGTTCGGCT
This sequence comes from Akkermansiaceae bacterium, assembly GCA_023263995.1. Taxonomy (GTDB): domain Bacteria; phylum Verrucomicrobiota; class Verrucomicrobiia; order Verrucomicrobiales; family Akkermansiaceae; genus SW10. Next base: position 399 of record JALQTQ010000389.1, read on the forward strand.
CTGGCTGGCACCAACACCATCGACATTTATCATCCCAACCTGGCAACCATGCGCCTGTGGGGCACCCGTCAGGCCGAGATTTCGGTCATCCAGTGGGGGGACTGGAACCGCACTCTCAACATTCTTGCCAAGCGTCGTCATTACCCCCACACCCGCCAGATGTATTATGCGGCCAAAGCGAAGGTCGATTCGGGACGGGTCGCGCGGAACTGAGACGGTAAGCTGCTTTTCAAGCCGGCTTCGCCTTGTGAGCGAGGCCGGTTTTTTGTTGGCCCGTGGCCCGTCTCGGTGCATGGGGAGGCCATGTTGAAACAGGAACGGGCCGACTACATCTGCCATCGACTCGCGGAGCTCTATCCGGAGACTCCCGTGCCACTCGATCACACCAATCCTTTTACGCTGTTGATCGCGGTCCTGCTCTCGGCGCAGTGTACCGATGCCCGGGTAAATCTGGTGACCCCGGCCCTCTTTCGTCAGGCTGATTCCGCGCGCAAAATGGTCAGACTCAGCGTGGAGGAAATCGATGACATCGTCCGCCCTTGCGGGCTCGCTCCGCGAAAGGCCACCGCAATCCGGGGGCTCTCGGAGATTCTTCTCAGGAAACACGGTGGGGAAGTTCCCGCCGACCTTGAGGCGCTCGAGGAACTCCCCGGGGTGGGACATAAAACGGCTTCGGTCGTCATGGCCCAGGCCTTCGGCGAGCCGGCCTTTCCCGTCGATACTCATATTCATCGGCTCGCTCAGCGTTGGAAGTTGTCGAATGGACACAGCGTGCAGCGCACCGAGTTGGATCTCAAAAAGCTCTTTCCCCGCGATTCCTGGAACCAATTGCATCTTCGCATCATCTTCTATGGTCGCGAACATTGCTCCGCCCGTGGGTGCGATGGCACCAAGTGCGAGATCTGCCGGACCCTCTTCCCGCGACGCCGAAATCCGGTGAAAATCAAAAAATGATTCCTGATCTAAGGAATTTCCGTCTCCGGGTGTTCTTTTGTTCGAGCGCTGGTTCCCGCTATTTCCATCGAATTCTGTAAATCTTCCTTTACTCGGGAGACGCTCTTTTGAAAATGCGCGCCAGTTTAACGACGAACACACCGAAACCCACGTATTATGATCAAGATCTCGAAACTCAAGACGGCCAAGGGATGGCTTGTCGGTTCAGCCCTGACCCTTCTTGCAGCGGCTCCTGCGATGGCCCAAGAAAAGGCTGCCAAAGACAAAAGTGCTCTCGACAGCTACCTGCTCGATGGGGGGCCGTTGACCATTTTCATCGTCTCCGTCGGGCTTCTTTCGTTGATTAGCCTGACCGTCTTTAATTTCATGAACCTGACCAAGGCCAAGTTTGCCCCCGACGATCTGAAGGGGGCTCTCCTTGATCACATGACCAACTGCCGGGTCCGCTCTGCGATTGAGCTTTCCGCCTCTCATCCTTCCTACCTCGGCCGGATGATGGCCTATTCGCTTCCGAACATCGATGCCACCCGCCCCGAGGACCTTGGTCGCGATCATGTCGAGGATGCCATCGCCGATTTCTCTATCAATGAGACCCGCAAACAGATGACTTTCATCTCGCTGCTCTCGCTCGTGGCTCAAGCCGCTCCCATGCTCGGTCTTTTCGGAACGGTTTTCGGGATGATCGGGGCCTTCGCCACCTTGGGTGAAAACGCCGGTGCCGACCCGCAGGATCTCGCTAAGGACATTTCTGTCGCCCTTCTCACTACGATGTGGGGGCTTATCGTAGCGATTCTCTCGCTCTTCGCCTACTTCTTCTTCAAGAACCGTTTCAACGCCCTCGTGGCTGACTGCCATGGAACCGCCGAGAATCTCATCAATTCCTCGATTCAGACCGTCAACGCTGACGCTCATTTGGCTAAGATCCCCGAAGGGATTGCCGTTTAATCCGGCGGAGGGAAGGGGAACACTCCTTCCCTCGCGTTGAAACCCCGAAACACTCCGGAAATCCATGGCCTCCAACCGACTCAGAGCCGTCAACAAGGATCAAGGCGAACCCGCTGAAATGGACATGTCGCCGATGATCGACATGGTCTTTCTTCTCCTCCTCTTCTTCTTGGTCGTTTCTAATCCTAAGACAATCCGAATCGACCCGACCTTGACGCCGTCGGTTGCTGACAAGGCT
>JALQTQ010000038.1 GCA_023263995.1 Akkermansiaceae bacterium
ACTGACTTCGGCGATGGAAATGACTTTGGCGATGGCTGGGGCGATGGTGACGGGTCAGGCAACGGCGGGGGCTTCGGAAACATCCCCACCGAAATGAAGAAGCGCTGCTCCAAGGCTGACCGCCTGCAACGCCTCACCGATGGGGGAGGCACCCCGGCCTGCGAAGACGCGGTCATCAAGTCCCTCGATTGGCTCAAGAGCACTCAGGCCAAAAACGGCTCTTGGACCAACAAACCAACCTCCATGACCGGACTCGCATTACTGGCTTACCTTGGCCACTGTGAGACCGCAGGTTCAGAGAAGTACGGCGAAACCGTCCTCGCCGCGATCACCTTTCTCGTCGACAAAGCCTTGAAAAACAATGGTAAGCTTGCCGACGACTTCAAGGACAACCACTGGTGCTATGAGCACGCGATTGCCACCTACGCCCTTGCCGAGGCCTACACTCTCTGCGTGAAATCCTTCAATGAAAATATCCCGGACCTCGACAAGGCCGTCATGGAAGCCGGACAGTTCCTGATCAACAGCCAGCACAAAGGCGGTGGCTGGGATTACGCTTACAGCGAGGATAGCGGACGTGGTGGTGACACTTCCATCGTGGGCTGGCATCTGCAGGCCCTGAAGGCCTGCAAGTTCACCGGGCTCGATTTCGTCAACATGAAGAAATGCTACGAAAAGGGTCTCGACTACCTCGAGCGCATGCAGGCCCCCAGCGGTGCCTTCGGCTACTCCAGCCCCAATGGCGTCCATGGAGACGGCACTACCCTCGCTGCGGTTGGGGCACTCTGCTTCCAAATCTGGGAAAAATCGTCCGCCAAGGAGGCCCGCCAAGCAGTCAAATACATGCACAAGGAAATGAAGTTCGGCTGGAACACGGCGGATGCCGACATCTACGGCCACTACTACGCGGTGCAGGCGATGATCAACCATGGCGGCAAGGAGTGGGAAAAATACAACGCGATGTTCCGCGACGAGGTTCTCAACAACCAAAATGCCGACGGCTCCTACAAAGACTTGGGCGGCGGTAATAAAGTGAATGCGGTGGCCGCGAGCTTTGTCGGCAACAATGGCATGGCCAATCACTACCGGACCTGCCTCGCCACCCTGATGCTCGAGGCTTACTACCGCTTCCTGCCAGGAACTGGTCAGAAGAATTAAAGCTTCGCCGGGGCCCTCAAGTTCCACAGAGCCGCCACCTTCCAGGGTGCGCGGCTTTTTTCTTTTACAGTCCGGGGCTGATCCCAGGTCACGCCCCAACTTTTCGATGGGACCCGCCCGCTCCTTTTAGTCCTCTCTTACTTGAAAGCGGCCTCGCGCTTCTCGTTGATCTGGGCGCTCGGGAGCCTTTTCCACTCCTCAGGATCAGGCAGCTTGAGATGCCTGATGCCGTTCTTGTAATCATCAAGATTGGCATTGAGATCCTCCTCGGTCAGGGGCTTGGAAACCACCCCACCCTCAGGCACCTTGAGACCTGCAGTCCACACAATGGCATTAAGAACAGCGGTGCGGAAGCCATCGAGGGCCCAGCCATGATGGTAATGTCCACCGGTGAAGCCCACGCCACGACCACCATTGGGGCGCTCATATCCCCACATCAGAGTCTGCGTCCTATTGAGCCCCTCGACTCCGTGCTTGTTCCACAAGTTGATGTATTTGAACATGTTTGCTCTCGTCGGCACGGCGGTGATGAGATCAAGGATCTGATCACGCTCCTCAATGAAGCGCATGTTGTAGTAAAATTCATCGAGGCACGTTACGGTTTCAGGCACCCCATTTGAGATTTCGTGATTCTTGTTGATCTTCAGATCAGCCACCCAGTGAGGATTGACCGACCATTCGCTTTCCATGGCTCCGCCAATCCAAGGTTGATAATACTGGCGTCCTTGCTCGGGCGATGGATGAACCGCATAGTGCATGAAAGTGAAACCCACCCCCTTTCGGGCCAAGCCGTCGAGATACTCCCATTCCCCGGCGATTCCACTAGTACCATCGGCGAAGATGAAGATGGCGTCGGCATCCTCAAGGATATCTTTCTTTTTCGGCCAATCCTTGCCGACCACCACCGCTTCAACATCGAGACCACTCTGTTCGTTCAAGGCCTTCGCCAAAAGAAGGCAACCCGCCCGGAATTCATGCTCCCCCGACCCGTGGCTACGGCTCCCGGCAATGAGGACGATTTTTTTTGTCTTCGATTTTCCGTTTTTTTCTGCAGTCAGGAAAAACGGACTAAAGACGGCCAAGAGAACAGGCAGCAACAAGACAAGGGATTTCCTCATACCCCCGATACGCCCGGCGGGAGTTCGCTTTTCCAGAAATTCGCGAATTCATCATCGCCTCGATCACTGCAGGGCTGGATATTCTCCGAATTGATGGCTATCTCCGTGGTTGATGGCCTCCTCCTTGAGGGCCACGAAAAGTTCGCGGGCCTTGGCCTTGCCTTCGCCCCTCCCGAGCAGGTCGTCCATCTCAAGCGGATCCTTGGTCAGATGATAGAGCCGAGCCACCTTGCCCCCGGGGTAAAGGATGAGCTTATACCCATCTTTGGTGAGGGCGCGCTGGGCACCCTCGAGATAAGCCGAATAGATCTGCTGCCGACCCTCCGCTTTTCCTTCGAGTAAGGGAAGATAACTCCGATATTGAATCCGCTCCGGGACCTTGGCTCCGGCCTTCTCGAGAGTGGTCGGCACGGTGTCTTGGATATAAATGGGACTGGAGATGCGGCCGCCTGCCTTCACCCCGGGACCGGACACCACATAGGGCACACGAATGCTGTGATCATACATGTTCTGCTTGCCGAGCAGGCCATGACGCCCACAGGCCAGGCCGTGGTCAGCGGTGAAGATGACGTAGGTGTTTTCCCGTTGGCCATTTTCATCGAGGGCCTTAAGCACCCTTCCGATCTGGGCGTCCATGTGGGTGATCAGGGCAAAATACTCCTTCCGGGCCGTCTTGACCGAAAGCTCAGTCCGCGGCATCGGAGCGAGCTTCTCATCGCGCAGACTGTAGGGGGCCTTCATGACCTCACGATGAGGATACGCTTCTTGGAAGTTTTTCGGCACCGCGACGCGGTCGAGGGGGTATCGGTCTAGGTATGCCTGAGGCGACTGACGGGGATCGTGTGGAGCATTGAAAGCCAGATAGAGGAAGAAGGGCTTCTGATCCCCCCGCGCCATTCCTAAAAATCGAATGGCGGTTTCCGCTTCCACCTCGGACCAATGCCGTCCACCCTTCCAAAATCCTCCGTTGGATTGATCAGCCGGGTCCCATGGGTCTTTTTGGCCCTCGAGGGGGCGATTGTAGCCCGCCTTGACCTGATTGGGCATGCCCGGACGGACGTCGCCCACGTGGTCAAACAACTCCTCAGCCTTCATTCTAACGTGCCACTTTCCGGTCATGTAAGTGGTGTAACCTGCCTGACTCATCAAGCGGGGCCAGAGGTCCTGCTTTGACATGGCCTTTTCCTCTCGCTGAGCAAACCAAAGATGCCGACCGGTCATCATCATGTTCCGGCTCGCCACACAAATAGCCCCATTCCAGCCTCCCGCATTATAGGCGTGGGTGAATTGGGTGCCCGACGCAAAAAGACGATCCAGATTCGGTGTCTCAACGTCGACCAATCCCAGAGCTCCGATCGCCTCGTAAGTCATGTCATCAGCAAAAATAAAAAGAAAATTGGGCTTTTTGGCCCATACCGAGGCGACCAGCAGGAGGAAAAGAGAAACGATTCTGCGCATGGGAGCTCTCTACGGAGCATCTCCCGGCACTTTGACACTTAACATTCACTTTCCTTGCTGATAGTTCCCGATCGGTCCCGGAAGGGTCCGGTTTCCGATGAGTCGTTCTAAAAAGCCTACTCTCAGCCACTGGCTCGAATACCTTAGCTACCGCGCCGTTGAGCAGTTCCTTCGTCGACTCCCCTTGGAGACCACCTTTCGCTTGGGTGAGTTTGTGGGGGCCGTCATTTACCGCCTCGCTCCGGGCCACCGCCGCACGGTGATCCGAAACTTGCGCTGCGCCTTTGGTCGCGAAAAGTCTTATGAGGCGATCGAAGACCTCGCGGCCCGAATCTTTGAACGCACCGGAGCCAATCTCTTCAGTTCGATCCGCGTTCCTTTTTCAAGCGATCGGGAAATCGAAGCACGAGTCGTTTTTGAAGGGCTTGAGGAAGTCGCCATGGTCGCCGGAAAGCAGGGAATCGTGGCGGTCTCCCCGCACATGGGCAACTGGGAGTTGCTTGCCCAAGCTGCCCACCTAGCCATTGGATCTTTCAAAGCCGGCACCCATTACCGACCTCTCAACAACCAACTCCTGAACCGACTCGTCGAGCGCCGCCGCAAAAAGAGGGGGCTCCGCCTCTTTGCAAAACAAAAGTCGGGATACACCATGGCCTCATTTGTGAAAAACGGAGGGTTTCTTGGTATTCTCGCAGATCAACGGGTCGGCAGCCGCGGATTCCCCGGGATTTTCTTCGGACGCCCCACCACCTGCTCGCTCCTTCCCGATCTTATCGCCCGACGGGGCAAAGGAAAGCTCTTCAGCTTGGTCTGCGAAACGATCGGCACTGCCCGATGGAAGATCTCCTTTACTCCCATTCCGGAGATCAGCCCTCAGGCGTGCGCGACGAGCCTTGAAAGGGCTTGGCGAAATTCGCCCGCGGACGTCTTCTGGTTTGAAGACCGATGGCAACTCCGGGGAAGCAATCGCCTTTCATTCCTCGACCAGTATCCTCCGGATCACGACGTCACCCGCCCCCTTCGCTTTGTCAATTTAGCTCCCGAAAAGGTGACCCACCCAAACTTCCCGGCAGGTCTTATCACTTGTGAAGACCACCCGCTGCAACTCGACCGGCCCACGGAATATTTGCGTCATGAACTACTGCAGATCATGGAAAACGGAGAAACCCCAGTCGATGTCTTCGTGCTACCAGCGGAAGACCTCGAAAAAGTCGCCGGATTGACCGGGAAAACCCTTGCTATTAGCGGGCTTACAAAATAGGGCCGTACGCCTAAAATTACTTGTCGATCAATCTTATGAAAATTTGCTGCATCGGGGCCGGTTACGTCGGGGGACCTACAATGGCCATGATTGCCCACAAGTGTCCTGATATCGAGGTGACTGTGGTCGATATCAACGCCAAACGCATCGCCGCTTGGAACAGCGACAAGCTCCCCATCTACGAAAAGGGACTCGATGAGATCGTCTTCGCGGCTCGCGACAAGAATCTCTTTTTCAGCACGGACGTTGACAGGGGCATCACTGAGGCCGACATCATCTTTATCTCGGTCAATACCCCGACCAAAACCTACGGGACGGGAGCCGGAAAAGCCTCCGACCTGAAATTCATCGAACTCTGCGCCCGAAAGATCGCGGAGGTCGCCACCACCGACAAGATCGTGGTTGAAAAGTCGACCCTCCCGGTCCGGACGGCTGAGACGATCCGCATTATTCTCAACAACAGCCCGTCGAACTGCCGCTTCCAGGTTCTATCGAACCCCGAGTTCCTTGCCGAGGGAACCGCTATTGAGGACCTTCTCGACCCCGACCGTGTCCTCATTGGGGGCGAGGAATCGCCCGAAGGCGAAACCGCCACCCAAGCGCTCGTTGAGATCTACGCCCGTTGGGTCCCAGCCGAGAAGATCATCACCACGAATGTTTGGTCGTCCGAACTCTCCAAGCTGACCGCGAATGCTTTCCTCGCCCAGCGAATCTCTTCGATCAATGCCATCTCGGCCTTATGCGAAGCCACCGAGGCCAATGTCGACGAGGTAGCCAACGCCATCGGAACGGACTCAAGGATCGGGCCTAAGTTTCTCAAATCGTCGGTCGGCTTCGGCGGATCATGCTTCCAAAAGGATGTCCTCAACCTGGTCTACCTCTGCGAGCACTATGGCCTGACTGAAGTCGCGGAATACTGGGAGCAGGTCATCAAGATGAATGACCACCAGCGCAAGCGCTTCGTCACCCGGATGGTCAAAACCCTCTTCAATACCGTGGCCGGCAAGAAGATCGCCGTCCTTGGTTTCGCGTTCAAGAAAGACACCAACGATACGAGGGAATCATCCGCGATCTACATCTGCCGCGACCTGTTGGATGAACAGGCGGAAATTCACCTCTACGATCCCAAAGTCAGCGCCGAGGAAATCTACCGCGACCTCGGGGTGTCGGAGGACGATCCGCGCGTCCATATCGCCTCGTCAGCCGAGGAAGCCTGCGTCGGGGCGCACGCCATCGCCATCCTCACGGAGTGGGACGAATTCAAGGCTTTGGACTTCGAGGTCATCCATGAGAACATGCTCAAGCCCGCCTTTCTCTTCGATGGCCGAAACATCCTCGACCTCCCAACCCTGCGCAAAATTGGCTTCGACTGCCATGCCGTAGGCAAAAAATAAGCTTTGGGAAGAAAGGCTTGCTTCAGGCCCCATCCGAAGGCAAGGCATGCGCGTCATGTCTTCACAACTTGAGAGCCTCAAAGAATTCACCACCGTGGTCGCCGATACCGGAGACTTCACCTCCATGCAGGAGTATCAACCACAGGATGCCACGACCAACCCCTCCCTCATTCTTCAGGCCGCCAGCAAGCCGGAATACAAATCGATCGTGGAAAAGGCGGTCGCAGAGCTGAAGAACTCGGACCTCTCTGGCTCCTCCCTTGTGGAAGCGATCATGGACCGGGTCCTCATTCTTTTCGGACTGGAAATTCTCAAGATCGTCCCTGGCCGGGTCTCCACCGAAGTCGATGCCCGTCTTTCCTTTGACCGGGAGGGAACAATCGCCAAAGCCAGACAGCTGATTGCCGCATACGAAGCCGAGGGAATCTCGCGAGACCGCATCCTCATCAAGATCGCTTCAACTTGGGAAGGGATCAAGGCCGCCGAAGAACTGGAAAAAGAAGGCATCCACTGCAACCTCACCCTCCTGTTCGCCTTCGCTCAGGCCGTGGCCTGTGCGGAAGCCGGAGTGCAGTTGATCTCCCCCTTCGTGGGGCGCATTTACGACTGGTATAAAAAGGAAACTGGCGAGGAATACTCCGGCGACACCGACCCCGGAGTGCAGTCGGTGACCAAAATCTACAATTACTACAAGAAATACGGATACAAAACCGAGGTGATGGGCGCGTCCTTCCGCAATACCGGACAGATCACTTCCCTCGCGGGTTGCGACCTCCTGACCATTTCCCCGAGCCTTCTGGAGGAACTTCAAAACACCGAAGGCCCGCTCGAAAGGAAACTCGATGCCAACTCGCCCGACTGCGACCTCGAAAAGATCTCGCTCGACGAGAAGGCCTTCCGTTTTGAGTTCAACGAGGACGCCATGGCCACCGAGAAGACGGCCCAGGGCATTCGGGCTTTCTCCGCCGACATCGTGAAGCTGGAGCAACTGATCGAGTCGATGATCTAAAGTTTATCTCTTCCCAACTCAAAGAGCCCACGTCGACCGATGTGGGCTCTTTTTGCGCCATTTTCAAGTGCCCCCCTCTTTGAATGGGTCACTCTTGTTGGCGGCGACGCCTGCGGTCACGTTCCTCCAAGAACCGGTTCCTCTGGAGCACTCCCAGCCCCGCTTCAAATGAAGATTTCTATCCGGGATGACCTTGCCCACCGGCGGCCTTACCCCCTGCCCTTCAACTGCCCCTCACCCCTCACGCGGTATTGATACGACGTCAATTCGCGCAATCCCATCGGCCCCCGGGCGTGCAACTTGTCGGTGGAAATTCCAATCTCGGCCCCAAAACCAAATTCCTCGCCATCGCTGAAACGAGTCGAGACGTTGTGGAAGACGCAGGCCGAGTCCACCCCGGAGAGAAACTCATGGGCCGCTGCCTCGTCCCGGGTGATGATGACCTCGGTGTGCTGAGAACTGTATGCGTTGATGTGATCGATGGCGGCCCGAAGCGACGGAACCACCTTGATTGCGATGATCAGATCGAGATACTCGGTCGTCCAGTCATTTTCGGAGGCTTCGCGAGCCTCGATCAGCGCGCAGGTTTTCTCATCGCCCCGGAGTTCCACTCCCTTCTCCCGAAGAGCGGACGCCACCTTGGGCAGAAACTCTTCCGCGACCGCCTCATCGACCAGCAAGGTCTCGAGAGCATTGCAAACACTGGGTTTCTGAGTCTTGGAATCGACCACGATTCGCACCGCCATTTCAAGGTCGGCCGCGGAGTGCACATAGGCATGACAGATACCATCGTAATGCTTGATCACCGGCATGCGGGCCAGCGAGACCACGGTCTCAATCAGGCCCTTGCCTCCCCGCGGAATGATCAGATCGAGGTATTGATCCATCCCGGCCATGACGGCGACACTTTCCCGGTCGGTGAAGGGTATCAACTGCACTGCCCCTTCGGGCAAGCCCGCCATTTCCCCACCGGCCTGCAAGGCCGCCGCAAGAGCTCGATTTGAATGAATCGCTTCCGATCCACCACGAAGGATGGTGGCATTTCCGGACTTGAGACAGAGGACCGCAGCATCGCTGGTGACGTTCGGGCGACTTTCGTAAATGATCCCGATCACCCCGATGGGCACGCGGATCTGCTGGATGCGAATCCCATTGGGGCGGTCCCATTCCCCGAGAGTCTCACCCACCGGATCAGGAAGCCCGGCCACTTTTTCGACCCCGGCAGCGACCGCTTCGAGACGGCCTTGATCAAGCCGGAGACGGTCGAGCATCGCAGAGGTCAAGCCTCGCCCGGCACCCGCCGCGAGGTCTTCGGCATTGGCCTCGAGAATCGCGGGGGCAGCCTCGCGGACCCCGGCCGCCATTGCTCTGAGAATCTCATTTTTCTTTCCCTCCGACAAGACCGCCAAGGCGAGAGCGGCCGCCCGGGCCTTCCGACCCATTTCGTAAATCTCCTCTTGAATCTCTTCGCTCGTCATCTGCAGAGACGCTAACGCTCTCGATGTGGGATGCCCCATGAAAAAATCATTCCTGAAGCACTTTCTCGCCCTCGCTCGTGGCCACCACGATGGCGGCACAACTATCCCCGAAAACATTGACGGCCGTCCGTGTCATATCGAGCAACCGATCCACTGACAAGAGAACCCCAACCGCCGCGGCAGCCCCGGGGATGCCCGAGCTGGTGAGGATGATGATGATCGCAACCAGCGAGGCGGAAGGAATGCCGGCCACTCCCACACTGGTCAACAAGGCCCCGACGACGATCATGAACTGCGCGGCAAAGGACAACTCGACCCCCATCACTTGAGCCACAAAGATCACCGCGACACATTCGTAGAGGGCGGTTCCATCCATATTCACCGTCGCCCCGAGTGGCAAAGTGAAGCTGGCCGTCGACTTGGAAACGCCCGCCTTTTCCTGAATGCAGCGCATTGTCACCGGCAGGGTGGCGGAGGACGAGGCCGTCGAAAAGGCGGTGAGGAGCGCAGTCCGCATTGCCCGAAAATGAGCCCAAGGGTTCACGCCAGCAAGAAGACGAATGACCAGCGGCATGACCACGAAGAGATGGAGGCCAAGCGCCAGCAACACGGTCAGGAAATAGCGAAGCAAGGCCTCGTAAAGCTCGCCACCGGTCATGAACACAACAGGCAGAATGAGGGCGTAGACCCCGATGGGAGCCAAGGTCATGATCCAGTTTGTCATCACGATCATGACCTCATTGAGCCCCACAAAAAGGTCCCGCAAGGTGGTGACCCGCTCAAGCGGTAGCCGTGTCACGGCAATCGCAAAGAGGATACTGAAAAAAATGAGACCAAGCATCTGCCCATTCACCGCCGCCGCCGAGACGACATTGGCTGGCACCATGTTCAACAGAAAGCCCGTCATTTGCTTCAGGAAGCCCTGATTCTCCGCCCCTTGCCCGAGCGCTCCATCGATTTTCTTACGCTCGGCCTCGCTCGCTTCGTGGTTCTCAAAGGCCTCCCTGATTTTCTCGTTGGGTTCCCGATTGACCAGCCCCGGCTCGATGAGATTCACCAACACCAGCCCCAGACAAATGGCCAGCAAACTGGTCAGGGCGTAGAATCCCGAGGTCTTGCCCAAAAGCCGCCCGAATCCTTCCATGCCATGCAACCCGGTGATGCCGGCAATCACCGAGGAAACCACCAAGGGCACAATGATCATCTTGAGCAGATTGAGAAAGAGCTGCCCGACATCCTCGGAGATTCCGACCACGGTATCGACAAACTCCGCCCCCATTCCCTCTTGTCCGCCGAGCTCGCGGAAGATCATCCCTGTTAAGGTGGCCAAGGCGAGCGAGAGAAGGATCTGCCAGTGGGGCTTCAGTTTCACGGCCCGACCCTAGGACTTCCGTCCGGCCACTCCAAGCAGGAACCTCACCTGTTGCCGGTGTCCGCCGAGCGATGAGGCCACCCGGACCGCTTGGGTCATGGGAACCCGACTGGCCAAAATGGTGGCAATCGAAGACAACGCTTTTTCCCGGACCGTTTCGCGCTCGATCAGGTTGGCACTTCGGGTCGCCAGGGCGGGTTCTCCGCCGCGGGCAAAGCTCAGGGCCATTCGTTGGTAGGTAACGTCGCGCAGACCGGCATTGGAGATCGTGAAGGCAGTTGAAATCGCCGCGTTGCTATCACCGGCCTCGGCAAACACTTCGGCCATCACCCCCTGGGCACGGGCCCGCTCCCGCACGCTTTCAACCCGCACCAACTCTCGCTGAGCATCCTGGACCAGCTGAAGGGCCATTCGGGTCTGTCCATACCGGGCCTGGGTCAGCGCCACATTGGCAAAGGCGAGGGATTTTTCCAACGGGCTGTCGATGAAACCGATGGTGTCAACCGCTCCGCGGTGTTGGCCAAAAACCGCGGCCTCCCGGGCAACCTTCACAAAGGTGCTCTCACGCACCCCCCGATCTCCGATCAAGTTGGCGACATTGCGAGCCGCCACCACCCCGCTGGAACGCACCTCAGCCACCGCCACGGCCTGCAATGCTCTAAACCTGACCTCGGTCCGGTGAATCGATTGCGCTCTCGCCAAAGCTGCATCGAGATCCCCCTGCCGGATCTGCAACATGACCAATGACTCGTATGCCCGAGCCCGCTCAGCCTCGCTTTCAATCCGGTCGACCGACGAAATAGCAAGATCCACCCCCTGTCGCCGCGCCTCTTTGACAATGACATCCCGCATGACCTCGTCGCGAAAAGTCGGATCAAAGATCAACCCGACCAAAGCCTCCATGGAAATCTTCCCTCCTTTTTCCTGAATGGTGGCAAGTTTGGCCACGACGGTGTCGCGGACTCGCGAATTGCTGATCTTGCCCACGAGAAGAAGGGCCCCATCAGGATCGCCCATCGCCGCCCTGACCGAGGCCACCGCGCCAAAAGCCTGATCACGCTCGACCGTCCGCCCAATCATCTGGAGAGTCCTCAAGGCTGAATCCAGCCCTTCGGATCGAGCCTCAGCCTCAGCCACACTGCGCAAGGCCACCCCCTGTGCCCGCACATCAGACAAGCTCATGGCCAAGTTGCGGGCCTCTTCAAAGTCTCCGTTCCGGGCGTAGGTCTTGACCAACTCCGCCTGGGCAAGAGCCTTTTCCCGCGCATCGGGAATCCGGGCAATCAACTCGGTGGCATGGTCCAAATAACGGGCCGCGAGGAGGTGACGCACCACCTCCTTCAGAGCGCGGGACGCCGCCCCCCGATCATCCGGATCCAGCGCGAGGCGAGCGGCGCGCACGAACCAATACCGTGCCGATTCCTCATCACCCGCCCGTTTGAAAGCCAATGCCACCGAGGCCAGATCCGCCCAAGGCGTGGTCGAGTGGAGCGCCCGACCGGCCGCCTCCATGAGAAGACGCCGACGCAGACCGCTAATTCGGTCGCGGCTCTGGGCTGCTTCCACCGAGGCCAACGCCGACTCGTGATGCGCTTCCACCCCGGAGTCAAGCTGCGCCCTCAAAACTGACAGGGTCTGACCTCCCGGATCCACCCGGGGAGTTCCCGAGCTTTCGGCACCTTCTGCTGATTCCACCCCCGCTCCCGATCGATCAGCACTCGGAGAAGTATTATCCGCGAGTCTTCCGAACCCGACACGAGCGCTGCGGGTCACGGAGAATTCGGCAGTGTCAACGGTCCTTGTTGGAAACCCGAAATCCCAGTGCGACAAACACCACACCGCTCCGGCCACCATCAACAAGACCAAAAGAGGTGCGGCGCTCGGGCGGCTGGCAAATGGGCGGTTCATTCCGTCAGATCGTCGGGGGCGGGAGCTACGCCACTCATTGTGGTCAACTTTCAAAAGGTCGATATTTCAAAATGCCACGATTGCCTCGCCCGCCTTTCCCCTCTAGATTCCAGGCCCGCAAGGCGAGGCACGCTTCCCTCTGTATCAGGTGGCCGCCTCTCCGCCACCCAACCTTCACTCGGGCACGTTTCCAATCCCTCCTCCGTCTCATGCGCCGCTTTCTTCCTGCCCTCATCCTGGCCGCTCTTGGCGGCGTGCTGGCGGCAACTCTTGCGCCCCGGGAGCTGACGATCGTGCAGGCGCACCTTACCGGCTTTCCCAACGCCGACGCCACCGCCCACCTTCTTCGTCCGACGGTGCTGGTTCTGCTCTGCCTCGTCCCTGCCCTCGCCGCCTTCTGCTATGGACTCTCGGATTCCCTCGACCGCTACCTCACCCGCACTTTTCTGAGCGCCTTCGCCCTCTGCTTCTCGGCCCTCTTTTCGATCTGGCTCATCGGAGACCTGACCAACAACCTATCGGACTTTCGGAAAAGCCGCGACCCGCTCGCCCTCATCGGCCTCTACTACAGCGCAACCTTTCCCAAATTCTTCGTCGACTTCGCGCCCTTCGGCCTTCTTCTTGCGATGCTCTACTCTCTTGGCAGACTCTCGCGTGGCCAGGAGATCGTTTCCATCATCCAGACCGGACGCGGAATTACCCGGCTCATTTTACCCCTCATCACAATGGGGTTGATGATCGGGCTGGTCTGCCTGGGCTTCAATTACCGCTGGGCCCCAGCCGCTTCAGCTTACCAAGAAGCACTCCTCGACGAGGCCAAGATGGGATCGCTCAGCAAGGCCCGCAACGTCGTTTATTTCAACGACGACTCGAAGCGACTCTGGTTCATCGGTGGCTTTCCCTACGAATACCATCGTGGCGAACCGCTGCGCAACGTCATCGTCCGCTCCTTTAACCGGGAGGGTCAACCGGAATGGCGACTGCAAGCCGCTCGCGCCGAATGGGATCGGAACAACAAAAACTGGACCTTTCACGAGGTCAACCGCTGGGACCTGACCCACCGGCTCAACACCCCCGATGCCCCCCTGATGACTCGACACGAGGACGAAATCCCCGACCCACTGGTTGCGACCGGATGGGGCGAGACTCCCTGGCAATTGATCAAACCGGGCCTGAAGGCCGAGCAACTGGGGATCCCCGGCCTCTACAGTTGGCTCGTGCAAAACAAGGAGACCGGCTGGGGCGACCAACGACGATTCCTCACTCAGTGGCACTACCGGTGGGCCCAACCCGGCATCTGCCTCGCCATCGTCCTCCTCGCCGCCCCACTCGGGATCGTCTTCAGCCGACGAGGCACCGCCGGGGGCATCGCCCTCGCGATTTTCCTCTGTGCCGGGATGCTCTTCTCCTCCACTGTCTTTCTCTCCCTGGGTGAATCCGGCTACATCCCGCCCTTCTGGGCCGCTTGGGGAACCAACATTCTTGCCACCGGCGTCGCTTTGATTCTCATTCAGCGCCGTCTGGTCGGACGACCCATCTACCAAACCATTCGAAAAATTCTCCCCCTCTGACCAAGCCGCCCATGAAAGAACCCTGGAGCATCAAATCGCGTGCCCGCGAATGCGCCGAATCCGGCACTCCCTTTGTGGACGGACAACAGATCCGGGCCGCCATTTTCCCCGACCCCGACTCGTCCGGCTATCTGCGCCGTGATTACACTCTCGAGGCCTGGCAAAACCGCCAAAACCCGGAGCCCCCCTTCTCCACCTGGCTCACCATCTACCACCCGCCGGTGGTCGAGGAGAAAGCTGAAGCCGTTGTCGACAAAGACCCTGAATCGCTTCTCAAGAAGCTGGTCGAGGAAGATCAGGAACACACCGAAAACGCCCGCTACATCCTCGCGGTCATGTTGGAACGGAAGAAGCTCCTTCGCGAAACCGACACTCAGAAAGTGCCCTCCGGCATTCTCCGGGTCTACGAACATCGTAAGACCGGCGAGGTCTTTGTCATCAAGGACCCGCAAATCGCGCTTGCCGATGTTGAAAGAGTGCAGGAGGAGGTGCAACAACTCCTCGATCCCGCCCCCGTTCCAGCCAGTGAAGAGACCGTCGCGCAAGACAATCCCGACACTGGAAAAGAAACGGCGGAAAGGCCGGAAAACCCCACGACCAAAAATCCGACAGCACCCACGCAACCCGAAGGCAACGAAGAAGAATAATGCTCACCTGGTTTCAGGATCGATTCCCGATTTACCTCGCCCCGATGGCCGGGGTGACCGATGTCACCTTCCGGACCCTCTGCAAGGAATTGGGAGCCGACGTCATGGTCACCGAATTCGTCTCGGCCGAAGGCATCATGCAGGCCGATCAGCGGACCCGCAAATACACCACCTTCACCGACGAACAACGTCCCGTTGGAGTGCAACTCTTCGGAGCCGACGGCGACCGCATGGGCGAGGCCGCCAAAAAGATCATCGACTGGAAACAACCCGATTTTATCGACCTCAATTTCGGCTGTCCGGTCAACAAGGTCGTTTCCAAGAACGGTGGTTCCTCCCTCCTCAAGGACTGCCCACTCTTGGCCGATACCGCTTCCAAAATCGTCAAGGCCGTGGGTGCGCAAACCCCCGTCACCGGGAAAATCCGGATCGGCTGGGACCACCAATCCATCAATGCCCCCGAAGTCTGCCGCCTCCTCGAAGATTGCGGTATCGAGGCCATTGCGATTCACGGGCGCACCCGCTCACAAGGATACCGCGGCAATGCCGACTGGGAGGTCATCGATCAATGCGCGCGCAGCGTCTCCATCCCGATCATCGGCAACGGAGACATCGACTCAGCCGAAATCCTGAAACACCGCATGGAAACCACTGCCGTTTCCGGAGCGATGATCGGACGGGCAGCGATGCAAAACCCCTGGATCTTCGCCGAAGCAAAAGCCTATCTCCAAAACGGCGAACTGCCTCCGCGCCCCGGGATCCAGGAACGCTGGGACTTTGTCCTTCGACATTGCCGCCTTGCCGTGGATTCGGACCGCTACGGCGACGAACGCCACACTCTGATGGCCATGCGCTCCCGGCTCATGACCTACTGCAAGGGATTCCCCGGAGCCAAACCCCTCCGCCAGCAACTCTCGCAGGTGACCTCGATCGCCGAAGTCCAAGAAATCGCCGCCAACAGCCCCGCCCTCGATGAAGAGCCATCTGACCCAGCCTGGAGGGATTAGTTCAGGGATTTTAAAAATAAAGGGGATTGAAACAAAACTCCGGGGAGGTAGGTTGCGGGAGTCATGAAGACGTGTCTCCCCTCCCTCGTTCTCATCGCCACGATCTCCAGCCTGGGTGCCGCCACCGTTGAGTATCGCCTTGATCAATTGGAAGCCCGCGTCTCGGAAATGCAGCTCCTCCTGGAGCAGTTGTCCCGCCAATCGACATCCCCGGTCCGACCGTCCACGCGCACCCCGGAACGCACTTACCAAGTCCGGACCGGCGACTCCTACTGGTCGATTGCCCGACGCCATGGACTGAAAGTTTCGGACTTAGAGCAAGCCAACCCCGGGGTCAATCCCCGTCGTCTCGCCATCGGTCACACCCTCAACCTTCCCGGAAAGAACTCATCTCCTTCTCCGGCCGCCACCGTTTCCCGCACCCACCAGATCCGTAAGGGGGAAGTCATGGGGCGTATTGCGCAACAATACAGCATCAGCCTCAAGCGCCTCATGGAGGCCAACCCAGAGGTCGACCCGCTCCGCCTGCGCATCGGGGGCCTTCTCACCATTCCCGGACAGGCGGTGGCTGACACCACGGCACCCGCTCCCCTCCCGTCGGCTGAAACGAAAAGCGGGCTTCCCGAAGACTCGGTGTCCGGTCGGAATTCCCTCGATGAGGCGTCCGCAGCCCCCAATCCCTATCTCAAGGCCCTTGAGTCCACCCCGACGCTGGCGGACCAGGCCGGAGCGGAACTCGACCTTTCCGAACCAAAGCTCATCACTCTCGACGAAGACACCCGCTTTTCGGAGATCGCCAGTGACCATCAGACCACTGTTTCCCTTCTCAACGAACTCAACCGACGTGACCTCAGCCCCAACCAGATGATCAAGGCTGGCTCGCAACTTTACATCCCCACTCGATAGAGTTCTTGCTCCGACTTTCCCCGCGGTCTAGCGTCCCACCGATGGAAAGTTATCAGATTCTCAAAGAGGCCTTTAAACGTACCAGCCCCAAGGCTGTGGCGAGCGAATTGGGAGTCTCGCTTTCTCTTGTTTACAAGTGGGCCCAAGAACAATCCGAAACCGGGAGCGGATCGCGCAACCCCCTCGACCGCCTCCTCGAAATCATCCGTCTCACCGACGAACCACGAATCATCGAATGGCTTTGTGAAAAAACCGACGGGTACTTCGTGCGCAACCCGCCCAGCTCTTGTGAGCAGGGATTTCAGGTCCTTCCGGCCACCAATGAGATCGTGACTCAGTTCGCCGAACTCCTCTCGCAGATCTCCCGGGCGGCCCTCGACAACTCCATCTCCCGCGACGAAGCCCATGAAATTCGCGCCCAGTGGGACCGGCTCAAGTGTTACGGGGAAGGATTTGTGCGGTGTTGTGAAGAAGGGGATTTCACTCACATGGATCTGGCGCACGAGGGCGACTCGCCCCCCCGAAAGAAGCGATCTTAAAATCTCCTGATCCCGATTGCCCGACTCCCGCCTCCAGTCTATAGCTCCGGCGATGTCGCAACCAGTCCGCACCCGCTTTGCCCCCTCACCCACCGGGTATCTCCACGTTGGTGGTGCCCGCACCGCCCTTTTCAACTGGCTCTTCGCCAAGCACCATGGAGGCTCCTTTGTTCTGCGGGTTGAGGATACCGACGAAGCCCGCAATACCGAAGAGGCCCGCGCGGCTAGTTTCGACGGTCTGACTTGGCTCGGACTGGACTGGGAAGGCCCCGGCCACGAAGGGGCCGCCGGCCCCTATTTCCAATCCCAACGGCATGACCTCTACCTGGAGTGGTTCGAGAAACTGGTCGAAGCAAAGCGTGTTTACGAAGACGGCGGGGCCTGGCGTTTTCGCTTTGAGCGCAAACCTGTCACCATGCACGATCTCGTCTGCGGAGAGGTCACCATCGACTACACCGACGAATCCAACACGCCCGACATGGTGGTGCGCCGCTCCGATGGCAGCTTCGTCTTCCATTTCGTCAATGTGGTTGATGACCTGACGATGGGGATCACTCATGTCATCCGTGGCGAAGACCACCTGATGAACACCCCGAAGCACCTTCAACTCATCGAGGCCTTCGGCCGAGCGGCTCCCGAGTATGCCCACATCCCCCTCATTCTGAATGGCGACGGCTCCAAAATGTCGAAACGAGACGAGGGTGCCGCCCTCGGCGACTACCCGAAACAAGGCTTCCTTCCCGCCGCCGTCGTCAACTTTCTCGCTCTCCTCGGATGGTCCCCCAAGGACGACTCGGAAATCTTCGCTCTCTCCGAACTCATCGAGAAGTTTTCCATCGGAGCCGTCAACCGGTCCCCCGCCCGCTTTGATCCCGAAAAATGCCGTTGGGTCAACCAACAGCATCTCCTTGCCCTCTCGCCGGAGGAATTCGTGGCGGCCTGCCCGACAAATGCCACCCCGGAAATGCTCCTTTCCATTCGCGAAAAAGTCTCCCTTCTCTCCGAAGTGCCAGAGGCCGTGGCCTTCTACCTCGACCCCGAATTCCCCGTCGATCCATCGGCTCTGGAGAAGGTCAAGAGCAATGAGCAAGCGGGGAAATTGCTGGAAGCCTTGGCCCAAAATTTCCGGGAACTAGCCGACTGGAGCCTTGCCAAGGATGCCATCGCCTCGACTGCCACCGACGCCGGGGCCAAGCCGGGCCAACTCATGTTTCCGCTCCGGATTGCCCTCTCCGGCAGACAAGGCGGCCCGGACCTCGGGTCGATCCTGCAAATCCTCGGCCCCGAGGAATGCCTTCGCCGCCTCGAACGATTCAACAATCTCCTGCGATGAAAGCCTACACGCTCGACCAACTCAACCGCATCAACGACGGGGAAGACAAACCGGCTCGCTTTGCCGTCATCGGGCAGCCCGTCCAACATTCCCTCTCTCCACAGCTTCACCAACCCGCCCTTGATACCCTTGGGCAGAATGCCCGCTACGTCCGGATTGAAGTCTCACCGGGGCAAGTGGCGGAGGCCTTTGCCCGATTACGCGAAGCCGGCTTTCTCGGCATCAACGTGACCGTTCCTCACAAGTTGGAGGCCCTGGAAGCCTGTGACCTTGTCGATCCCGCCGCCACCGCCATGGGCGCGGTCAATACCGTCATCTTTCAGAGCGACGGGCAGAACTCCGGTTTCAACACCGACGGACCCGGCTTGGCCCGTGCCATCCGAGAGGAGTTCTCAGTCGATCTTGGCGACCTCAAAGTCATCATCGTTGGAGCCGGTGGCGGAGCAGGCCGCGCAATCGCCACCCAATGCGTGATCGAAAACTGCCCTCAAGTCATTCTCGTCAACCGCACCCTCGGAAAGCTGATTACGATCCGAGATCAACTCACCGCCATGATCGACCGGGAAGATCTGGAAGGGCCGCGCGATTGGCTGGAGATCATGGCCCTCGATGACCCAAGACTCCAAGAGGCTCTCGATGCTAGCGATTTAATCATCAACACCACGTCGGTCGGATTGAAGTCCGCCGATCCCGCTCCCGTCCCGACCCGCTGGATCGAACCCCA
>JALQTQ010000390.1 GCA_023263995.1 Akkermansiaceae bacterium
CGCCCGGGCCATCTACGGCCTGCACGACATGATCACGATGAAGCACATCGACAACATGGCCAAGATCATCCTCCTGACCGGAACGATAGTGGGCTATGCCTACCTGATGGAGCTCTTCATTGCCTTCTACTCGGGCGCGAAATACGAGGGTGCGGCCTTCCTCTTCCGCATCGATGGTCCTTACTGGTGGGCCTACTACGCCATGATGGGCCTCAACGTGATCTCCCCCCAGATCTTCTGGTTCAAGAAGATGCGCGAAAACCTCTGGGTCGTCATGGCCGTCGCGATGTGCGTGAACATCGGGATGTGGTTCGAGCGCTTCGTCATCATCGTGACCACCCTGGCCCGGATGTGGCTGCCGGGTGACTGGAAGACCTACAGCCCGAGCGCGGTCGATGTCCTGACCTTCGTGGGCACGATCGGGATGTTCCTCGCCCTCTTCCTTCTCTTCCTGCGCTTCCTTCCCTGCATCAACATTGCCGAGGTGAAGTGGACGCTTAAGGAAAGCGACGCCCACGCCGAGGACAAAGAGGCCCACCCGGACGATGGTGTCGAACTCATCGAGGCCTACCAATACGAAATTCACGAAAATCCCGAGGGATCCGCCCGCGAGGCCGGAATCAAAACTGAAACCGCTGCTGCCAAGGCATGAGTACCAAAGTTCGTCGAGTCTACGGCTACCTGGCCGAGTTCAAAAATGCCTCGCAGCTCTACAAGGCTGCCGAGAAAGTCCGCGATGCCGGATTCAAGAAGTGGGATTGCTACTCGCCCTATCCCATTCACGGTCTGGACGACGCCATGGGGGTGAAGCGGTCCATTCTTCCCTATTTCGTCTTCGTCGGAGGACTCACCGGGTTCCTCACCGCCATCGCGCTGGCTTACACCACCCAGGTGGGGCTTTACCCGACGGTGGTGCAGGGCAAGCCCGCCAACATCTTCACCACCGCGGCCTTCTTCCCGGTGATGTTCGAGCTCACCATCCTCTTCTCCGGTTTCACCGTGCTCTTTGGCCTCCTCGCCCTGATGGGGCTGCCCCGCTGGAACCACCCTATCTTCGCCAGCAAGCAATTTGCGCGGGTGACCGACGACAAGTTCTTCATCGCGATCGAAGCCCGCGACGCCAAGTTCTCGGCCGAGGGAACCAAGGTCCTCCTGAGCGAGATCGGCGGGGACAATATTGAACTGGTGGAAGACGATTCCGAATAGACCATGAAATACTTTTTTCTCAGCCTCATCGCCCTTTCGGTCCTCGTGGTCGGGGTCTTCGGATTCCGTGGCGACAAGTTCTCCTCGCCGCCCCTCTGGGTCTTCCCGGACATGGACGAGCAGGACAAGGTAAAGGCCCAGACTGCCAGCCCCTTCTTCGAGGATGGCATAGGAGCCCGCAAGCCGGTCCTCGGGACCGTTCCCCGCGGGGCCGAGCCGGGCGTGATGCCCATCGAGTTCGGGACCGGACGTTCGGGATATTATTTCGACGGAGCGGTTGAAGGCACCTACGGAAATGGCCTGCCCGAGGAACTCGGGATCAAGACCGAGGCCGACATGACCGGCCTGCTCGGCCGTGGCGAGGACGTCTACAATGTCCACTGCGCCATCTGCCACGGCAAGTCGGGCAATGGCATGGGCGTGGTGGCCACCTATCTCGCCAAGAGCGATCCCATCATCGCGGTGCCGACCCTCCTCGACAAGACCCGGGACAAGTTTCCCGACGGATACATCTACAATGTGATCACCAACGGCAAAGGCAACATGGGCGGATACGGACACAATGTTCTCGTTCGTGATCGCTGGGCCATCGTTTCCTACCTGCGGGCACTGCAGGCCGCCGCGAAATAGCATCCTCTCATCCGATTTACCAAGAACATGGCACACCAAGTGACATCAAAAGACATCCCGACCAACGGGGAGCACCTGGAGAAGGGCAAGGTCGCCAAGCTCCAGTTTCTCACCGGCGTGATTGGCGGCGGTGGCGTGCTGGCGAGCATCATTTATCTCATTGCCGGGGGCGGAGTGGAGACTGGAGGTCACGAGTCCACCTGGGCCCACGGTTCCTATGCCTTTTCCTGGCTCTTCGCGGTCTTCTTCGTCACCACCATCGTGCTCGGGGGTTGCTTCTGGACGTTCCTCCACAACCTCTCGAACTCGGGATGGGGGACATCGGTGCGCCGTCTCATGGAGAACCTCGGTTTTGTCTTTCCCTTCCTGGTGGTCCTCTTCATTCCCTTCCTCTTCCCGCAGGTCCAGCAGTACCTCTATGAGTGGATGACTTCCTACAAGGAAGCGACCGATGCTCATCCCAAGCTTTCGCCGTCCGAGGCTCTCCTCCACAGCGAGAATGCCCACGACCACCTCCTTGCGGCCAAGACTTTCTATCTCAACCCCGGCTTCTGGGTCTTCCGCTTCTGCTTTTACTTCATCGGTCTTGGCTTCTTCATCTACCTCGTGCGCAAGTTCTCGGTGGCTCAGGACACCGACAACAATCCCGGCACCAAGAATCTCTTCGCGGCCCGCAAGCACT
>JALQTQ010000391.1 GCA_023263995.1 Akkermansiaceae bacterium
TCTCGGCCACCTTGCGCAGGGCTTCCCAGCCCTGGCGCTGGAACACCCCCTGCCCCGCCACGATCAGCGGCCGCTCCGACCTGGCCAGCATTTGCACCACCTGGGCCATTTCCGCATCCCCGGGGTAGGCCCGGGAGTCGCTGCGATACTGGCTCTTGTCGTAGAAATCCTTGAGCCCCTTGTTCTGATCGACGTATTTCGGGATCTTCCGATTGCCTTGGGCGACGACGTTCTTTTGCTCGTCTTCCTTTTCCTTCTCGAGCCTTTCCTCGTGTTTCTCATCGGGGTCTTGCAGGTCGAGGACGTGTCGGGCGAAGCCGGTGATGCCGAGATCGACGTGGTTGGTGGTGTAGAACCAGGAATGCCAAAACCAGTCGAGATCGACCCCGGCCGCGTCTTCCATCGAGCGGAAGAAATCGGCAGGCTCCGGGCTCTTGAACATCCAGCGCGTGCTGAATTCCTTGAAGGCGTCATCGAAGACTTCGCGTCCGAGAATGGTTTCGCGGAGGATGGAGAGGCCGGCCGAGGGTTTGCTGTAGGCGTTGGCACCAAACTGAAGGATGGATTCCGAATTGGTCATGATGGGGCGTTGGGCCTGGCTGGTCATGTAGCTGATGATGGTGCGCGGGGTGCCGCGGGAGGGGTAGTTGTGGCGCCATTCTTGTTCGGCAAGCATCTGGAGGAAGGAATTGAGCCCTTCATCCATCCAGCTCCACTGGCGTTCGTCCGAGTTCACGATCATGGGGAACCAGTTGTGGCCCACCTCGTGGATGACCACCGAGATGAGACCGTTCTTGGTGCGTTCGGAGTAGGTTCCATCCTTTTCCGGGCGCGGTCCGTTGAAGCAGATCATGGGGTATTCCATCCCGTAAACCGGACCGTTCACCGAGATGGCCACCGGGTAGGGGTAATCGAAAGTGAACTTTGAGTAGAAGTTGAGGGTGTGGATGATGGAGTGGGTCGAGTAGGTGCTCCAGAGCGGCTCGGCTTCGTTGGGATAGAAGGACATCGCCCAGACCGGTTTTCCGCTGGTGGTCAGCTTGTGGCGCAGCGCATCCCAGATGAATTTACGCGAGGACGCCCAGGCAAAATCGCGGACGTTTTTGGCTTCGAAGACCCAAGTCTTGGTTCCTTTGGGCTTGGTGCCTTCGTTCGCAGCTGCCTCCTTCGGGGGGATGATGAACATCGGGGCGGTGGCCGTTTCTGCTTCCTTGAGGCGCTCGCGCCATTCCGGCTTGAGCACTTGGTCGGCATTGCGCAGTTCTCCGGTGGCCGCCACCACATGATTCTCGGGCACGGTGATTTCGACATGGTAGTCGCCGAATTCGAGGGCGAATTCACCGCGTCCGAGGAAGGCCTTGTTTTGCCAGCCACGAGTGTCGGTGTAGGCGCAGACCCGGGGGAACCACTGGGCGATTTCGTAAATCTTTCCGCCCTTTTCAAAGCGTTCCATGTTGCTCCGACCCCAGGTGGTACGAGAGTCGCTGATAGTGTAGTGCCAGTCGATCTTGAAACTAAAGCGTTGGTTGGGCTTCAGGGGTTCGGGGAGATCGACCCGCATCATGGTGTCGACCACCCGGTGTTTGAGTTCGCCCCCCCGGTCGGTGGTCAATTTGTCGATTTTGAAGCCACCGTCGAAGCGCTCCTTGAGCAGGAGTGCTTCGAAGGAATCGTAGGTCATCTTGCCCAGTCGAGGCGCAGTGCTGCTTTGGTGGCCCATCGAACCCGGAGTGTATTTGTTCCGGTCGAGTTGCAGCCAGATGTATCTCAGGGTGTGGGGCGAGCGGTTGTGGTAGGTGATCCGTTCCTGGCCGGTGAGAAGATCCTTTTTTTCGTCGAGGGCGATATTGATGTGGTAGTCAGCCCGCTGCTGCCAGTATGCCGGCCCGGGCGCTCCCGAGGCAATGCGGGACTCGGTTGGGGTCGGCCAGACTTCTTCAAGCTGCCGGAAGGGATCGTTGTGGAATTCGACCGGGTGGGCGTGAAGAAAGGTCGTCAAAAGAGCAAAGAAAGCAAAAATTCTCATCATTGAGGAAGGTTGGCCCATAGCCTAATCGGGATTACGGGGATGGCGAGGCTTTATGGGATTCAAAACGATCCGATGAATCGGGGGACGATTCTCGCGAAAATGAAGGCCGATCTCCCCAAACCAACGGCGTGGTCTTCCGCGGAGAGCGCGAGTTTTTAGGGGGAGTCATCGAGGAAGAGAAAGCAGAAACTTACCTCCGCCGCCAAGATTGCAACAACGAGCGCGAGAGTCATCTCCAATCCTGATCGCCTGTCGGACCGGAAAACGGACGGGTAAGGAAAAGCGGGACTGGTTGTTTTCCTTCTCCAAAGGGCTTTGACAAGAATCTCGTTCGAGGACAATTCTTACGAGTTATGGTGAATCTCGTTGAGCTGGCGGCACGAATCAGGAAAAACCGGATCGGTTTGGGCTTGACTCTGGAACAGCTCGCCGAACTGGCGGGGATCGCCAAGGGGATGCTCTCGAAGATCGAGAATTTCCGCGTGA
>JALQTQ010000392.1 GCA_023263995.1 Akkermansiaceae bacterium
GGGCCAGCGCACGATGAAAGGAACGCGGTGTCCGCCTTCGAAAATGTCGGCCTTGTGTCCACGATAAATCGCACTGGGATCGTGTCCCTGAGCCTCCAACTCGGTAAAATCCGCCTCGGGCGAACACCCATTATCGCTGGTGAAGATGAAGAGGGTGTTTTCATCGACTCCGGCTTCCTTCAAGGCCGCGAGGACCTGTCGCACAGTGTCATCGGTCATGGTCACGAAGTCAGCGTAGTCGCTCTTGAGACCGCTCTTTCCCCTGAATTCGGGGGTGGGAAGGACCGGAGTGTGGGGCGAAGGCAAAGCCAGATACAAGAAAAAGGGGTCCTGTGTTTTCGCCTGCTCCTTGACGTAGCGGACCGCCCGCCGCGTCAGGTTGGGCAAGACGTCGTCGTGTTCGAAATCCGGGGCGGTGGGCCCCTTGCGCCACCACCCGTTCTTGCTTTCGGCCTTGGTCCGACCCGTCTCCCGATCGGGCACCGCGGTGGGCATGCCATTTTCCACCCAGACGTAGGGAGGCATGTCAAGGGAACCACAGTGACCGTAAGAATAGACGAAGCCCTTTTCCTTCGGGCCATTCTTCACCGGTTGGGTGTAATCGACCTTCTCCCCGTCCTTCGCCCAGTCCCAACCGAGATGCCATTTCCCGATGAAGGCGGTGTGGTATCCCTGAGCTTTCAGATAGGAGGCCACCGTCATGCGGCCTTCCTCGATGAGGTGATCGGAAAAGCCGTTCAGCACCCCCTTTTTCATGCGCGACCGGAAGGCGTAGCGCCCGGTCAGAACTCCGTAGCGCGTCGGGGTGCAGACCGCCGAATTGGAGTGGGCGTCGGTGAAGACCATGCCCTCGCGCCCCAATTCATCGGAACCCGGCGTGGCGATTTTTCCCTCAGGATGGCAGATCCGAAGGTCACCAATCCCGAGGTCGTCTGCCAAAATGTAGACTACATTCGGACGCCCGGCCCAGACGGGCGCCACGAGCAAGAGAGCCGACAGGAGAACAGACTTCGCGATCATACCGGAAGCTTCCACTTTTCGCGCGATGGCTGATCGATCAGGGCATTGGCTGCCTTGCTGTCGGTAATCTCCAACTTCTTGGGATTGAACTTGAAGCTGGTGTTCGAGCGATGGGCGATTTTGCCCAGATTGACCAGGGTGCAGGAGTGGAAGCCGTTCTTCTCGTTGAGGGCGAACTTCTTCTTCTCGCGAATCGCCTGATGGAAATCCGTGACCTGCTCGGCGGGTTCGGGCAAAGCCTTGAGCTTGTCGGCGAAGCCCTTCACGTCGGACTTGAAGCCCTTGAAGATCTTGCCTTCCGGCCCCTCGATGAAGGCGGCGTCCTTGTCCTTGTTCTCGCCGTCCAAGACGATGGTGGTGCCATCGGCGTAGGTGTAGGTAATGCGGCGCCAAGTTCCCACGGCATCGGCATCCTGCGGATCGGCATCGATTTCCACCGAGACCGGCATCTCGTCGTCCTTGCCCAGAATGTATTGGACCGGGTCAAGGTAGTGTTGTCCCATGTCACCCAGACCACCCCCGTCATAATCCCAGTATCCCCGAAAGGTTCCGTGGGTGCGGTGCGGGTGGTAGGGCTTGTAGGGCGCTGGCCCGAGCCAGAAATCGTAATCAAAGTGCTTGGGCACCGGCTGCTCCGTGAGCTTGGTTTTCCCAACCCAGTTGAACTTCCAGTTGAAGCCGGTGATCCCGGAGAGAGTCACCTTGTAGGGCCCGGCCCCGATCAGTCCGCCATCGACCGCTTTCTTCACCTGACGGGCAGTGACACCGGAACCATAGAAGTTGGACTGAAAGCGGAACCAGGTATTGATGCGGAAGGCCACTCCGGCCTCTTCGATCGCCTTCACCATCGCTTGCCCTTCGCCGATGGTCCGTGACATCGGCTTTTCGCCCCACACCGCCTTGCCGGCCTGAGCCGCCGCGATTGCCATGTAGGCGTGCCAGTGCGGCGGAGTGGCCACGTGAATGATGTCAATATCGTCCCTTGCGATCACTTCCCGGAAATCGTGATACCCTTTGGCATCTGTGTTTCCCCGCCCCTTGGCCTTCTCCAACTGACCGGCCAGCCGTTGAGAATCGACGTCACACATCGCCAAAATGCGTCCGGGCATCCCGAGGTGGGAATTGCTGATGCCGCCGCACCCGAGAATGGCCCGGGTGAGCTCGTTGGAGGGGGCGGTTTGCCCGTTCAGCCCCAAAACCCGACTGGGAACGATGGAAACGGACGCGAGGGAGGCCAACCCGCCGAGAGCCCGACGGCGTGAGATCTTGTTTGTGAAGTGCTCTGACATGGGAATCGTTTACGCCCATCCCTCTCCTGATGTGTCAAAGGGAAGGAAAGAATTCATGGGGAAGATTTGCGACTTGACCCGCAACAACCTTTGTGACCCCCTTCTCGGTGGAAGATGGACCAATGTTATTCAACGAAGATTGTTCGAAAACTTGCCTCAAATGGGATTGCCGTGTTTTGCGGCTTCTTGT
>JALQTQ010000393.1 GCA_023263995.1 Akkermansiaceae bacterium
CATTGTATTCCAGCGCCACTCGCAGCGAACGGGCGAGACTCTCAGCAGACAAGGGTTTTTCTGCTCCCCGTGCAAAGAGGGAATCGAGAGGCGGACGCCCCGACGAGGGAACGGGTCGGGAATCGAGTTGGTAGGCTTTGGATTTGGCAAGGGTGCGAATCAGTCGCCTCAGATCGTATCCGCCCGTCTCAAAATCGCGAGCGAGCCAGGCCAGAAGTTCGGGGTGGCTGGGCGGGTGTGCTGAGTCCATGAGATCCACCGGATGGACGAGCCCCCGGCCCATCAGGAGGGCCCAGATGCGATTGACGATGGCGCGGGAAAAATCCGGTTGGTTCCTTGTCAAAGTTTGCGCCAAGACTGCCCGACGAGAGAACTTGGGAATGGGAAGGTCGGGGAGCTCCTTGTTGAGTTTCTCGTCCTTGTTGAGTTTCCGGAGCCATTGCTCGGGTGGGGCCACCTCGTAGAGGTCGGAAGATTCCTCAATTTGCTTCCCCCCGGGTTCCTCGACAACCGTGTTGGAGTAGAGGACCAGCTGTGATTGATCGGTTTTGCCCTCCAGATTGGCAAATTGGTCGTATCCACCGCTGGCCCGCTCGGCGACCCCCGGGCCTTGCGGGGTATTCACATTGACACTTCGGTTGAAGAAGGCAACGAGCCCCCAGTAGTGCTTTTGCTCGATTTCCGGAGCCACCGGATGGTTGTGGCACTGGGCGCATTGGACCTGTTTTCCAAGGAGAGCACGCGAAACCCGCTTTGCGATTTCCCCGTGATCGTCCCGTTGTTCGTGAATGAACCAGGAAGCCCCACGTTCCTCTTCCGACCCGGGGCGGGCCACCACAAGATCGCGGGCGATCTGGTCCCAGGGCCGGTTGGATTGAAAGGCCCATTGGAGATATCCGAGCCAAGCCTGGCGCTGGTCGGGGTTTCTTTTGCGAAGGGCCGCACGGTCCAGAAAAACGACATTGAAAATGGAAGCGAGATGGGCGGCGTGTTCTTCCGTTTCGGTCAACCGGTCGATCAAACCGTCGCGCTTGCCTGCGTCCTCACGAGCAAGAAAAGCCCGTAACTCGGCGGCCTTCGGAATACGCCCCAGCAGATCAAGATAGACTCGGCGCACGAACTCCTGATCGGAAGCGGGCCCGGACGCTTGCACCTTTTCTGCGATCCACTTTTCTTCGACCAGCCGATCAATGACATTGACCGCCCCAAGCTGTGGATCTGGTAGCACGAGTTCTTGGGGCGGAGTCACCTCCAATTGTGCGATCCACCGCCCGACCTCCGCGATCTCAGCAGTCGAAAGTTGCTTTTTGGGGGGCATGTGGGGATCAGACTCAGGCTGGATCAATTGGTAAATCGGACTTTTGGCAGGGTCGCCGGGAACGAGAGCGCTCTCGGAGTCCCCACCTCTCAACGCTGCCTCGACGGTCCTGAGATCGAGCCCTCCCTTCTGTTTGACTCCTCCGTGGCACTTGGTGCAGTGATCCCTGATCAAGGGATGGATCTGAGCTCCCAGAGGAGCAACCATGGCGCACCACAAAAAAAGGAAAATTCGGGACGCAAGCGCTTTCATGAAGACCGGAAGGTCAGGGCGATACGCTCCGCAGACAAATGATTTTTCAGGAAGAACGACCACCTGCCCGCGTGTTCGTTCTGGCCTCATCATCGATTTCATGTCTAGGCTGGCGAATGCCCAACCAAATGCCGAATTCCCCGGTCCCGCTCGATGGACTCGCGGGCCTGAAGCAAAATTTTCATCAAGATGCCACCTCCGGATTTGTGGTGTTCCTCCTCGCTCTTCCCCTGAGTCTCGGGATCGCGGCCGCTTCTGAGTTCCCGCCTATCATGGGGGTGGTGACGGCCATCATCGGGGGGATCGTGGCCACTTTCTTCAGCGGCTCGCAGTTGGCCATCAAAGGTCCGGCCGCAGGCCTCATCGTGATCGTGGCCGACGCGGTGGGGGCCTTCGGGGGCGAAGTAGACGGCTGGCGACTGGCCTTGGGGGTGATGGTCGTGGCCGGGGTCATTCAAATCCTCATGGGCGTTCTCAAGTGGGGGAAATTCGTCGACATTTTCCCGCTTTCAGCGGTGCATGGCATGCTCGCCGCGATCGGACTCATCATCATTGCCAAACAGGCCCCGGTCCTCCTGAACGTCGACCCAGCCCTCGCTTCAGGCAAAGGCCCCCTCGCCCTCTTTGCATCCATTCCAGAATTCATCCGGAATCTTGATCCCAACGTGGCCTTGATTGGGATCACGAGCCTCGTGATCATGTTTGCCTGGAATTTCGTCAAACATCCCAAGCTCAAGCAAATCCCGGCACCCCTCTTGGTTCTTCTCTTCGCCATCCCCGCCAGCTTGATCCTCGATCTGAAGAACACCGCACCGGACTACACGCTGGTGGTGGTGGGCCGACTGGCTGATCAAGTGGGCCTCAATGCCAGCGCCGAGGGCATCTCGCAAACCGGCATCTTCATCAAGTTCGTGATC
>JALQTQ010000394.1 GCA_023263995.1 Akkermansiaceae bacterium
AAGCCCATGCGTCGACTCGCACCCGCCGCGACGACAATGCACCCCCAACTCACAAATCCAAGGTTCCGCTATGGTGAGAACTCGACTCCGGTCTAAGCCAGATGTTTCATCACTTCCTGAGAAAGCGTTTTGCCATCCGCCCGTCCGCCTGCTTTGGCCTGCACGATCCCCATCACCTTGCCCATGTCGCGCAGGGATGCCGCACCCGTGCCGCTGATGGCCTCGGCGATCATGGCGTCGATCTCTTCCTCGCTCAGGGCCTCGGGCATATAGGCCTGCAGCACTTCGATCTCGAAGGACTCCTGTTCGGCTAATTCGGACCGTCCGGCTTTCTCGAATTGCTCGATCGAGTCCTGGCGTTGCTTGATTTGTTTGCGAACGATGGCGAGGGCGTCTGCTTCCTTCACCACGTTGTCCTTGTTCCCCGACTCGATGGCGGCATTGGTCAGGGCGGTTTTGAGGGCGCGCAGGGTGGTGAGAGCCACGGTGTCTTTTGCTTTCATCGCTTCCTTGAGGTCCGACATGATGGTTTCGGCAAATGTGCTCATGAGGGAGTTCTGGCGCGAAACTGCGTGGGGTGCAAGCACGGGTCTTGTCGGGGGACGGGATTATGATACCGATAGGCATGAGGCGATCAGGCAAGGGCGGATACTATTATCTGGCGTTTATTGGGGCCTCCCTCGCCGTGATCGGCGGGGTCTTCGTGGTGATTCTGGCCCGAGGGTATGCGAAGGCCAAAGAGACGCTTGACTGGCCGGTCGTGGAGGGCACCGTGATTCTTTCCCGGGTGAAGGAACGGGTGTTGGGGCCGGGGGTGCCGACGGAATACACCCACGAACTCCTTTTTGAATACCGCCACGAAGGGAAGTCCTATCAAGGGGACCGGGTGAAGAGGCGGAACAATCCCTATTTCAAAGAAAAGGCCAAGGCCGAGCGCTGGGTGGTCGATTGGCCGGAGGGTGAGAGGGTCGAGGTTTTTTTCGATCCTGCAAATCCCTCTTTTGCCGTGCTCGACCATGACACTCGGGCGGCGGGCTACACCATTTGGTTCCCGGGAGTTTTTCTGGTCGGTGGCTTGGTCGTCCTTGGTCGGGCGATTCTTGGTCTCTCAAGAACCGTGAGATGCGAGTCTGCCCCATCACCGTGACCGTTTGATTGCTCTCCTTGAGCCTGGGACGAGGTGGGCGAGGCCCAGAACGACCTCGTCGCGGATGGGAGCCCGGCGCGGAAAAGATCATCCCGCGCACTGCGGGCAGCGGCCGAAGAATTCCAGCTCGTGGTAGAGGTCGACGAAGCCGGTTTCCTGGCGGATTTCGTCTTCGAGCTGGTGGACCGGGCAGGGGGCGTCGATGGGTTCGATGCTGCCGCAATCGGTGCAGATGAGGTAGTCGCGATGGACTCCCGGGACGAGGAGGGTGAAGTAGGCCGCGCGTTCGTGGAGACCCAGGCGGCGGACCATGCCCTTTTCGGTGAGGCGTTGCAAAAGGCGGAAAACCGTGGCTTTGTCACACTGCTCGGCGAGGTGGCCGCAAGAGGTGAGTTCGGACAGGGTCATGGGCCGGTTGTGGTCGGCGAGGCAGGTCAAGATCGCTTCGAGGGCTTTGGTGCGACGCAGGCCGGAGGCCCGGGCTTTGGCGAGGAGTTCGTCGTGGAGGGCCATGAGAGGAAGAAAAATGGATTTGGTTGACTGCGGACCAGTGTCTATCTCCAGCTGATCAGGGACAGGACAAAATCGGCGGCGTGCCGGGAAGCGGCAGGTTTGGCGAGGGTGAGGAGGCGTTGCTTTTGTGTCCGCCATTGCGCGGCATCGTCGGCGAGAAGGTCCGCAAGCGACTTCCGGACCGCGGCGGGAGAGGTGGCCAGCGAGCCGGTCCCGAAGCGGGAGAGGAGTTCGATGTTTCCCTCTTCCTGTCCGGGCACGATATGGTGGACGAGCATGGGGCAGCGGGCGGCGAGGGCTTCGTGCACGGTGGCTCCGCCGGCCTTGCCGATAACGAGGTGGTGGGACGTCAGTAATTCGGGCACGCGTCGGGTCCAGCCTTTCAGGCGGACACGCCCGGGAGCGTGGTCCTTGAGTGGCCGGACCTTGCGGTAAAGACGTCGGACATTTCGGCCGAGCACCACGGTGACTCGGGTTTGGGGGTGGGAGAGGGCGGCCTGCACCAGCTTCTCGACGTGGGGCGAGCGGGCGGTGGGAAAGAAGAGGATGTCAAATGGGCTCACCGGGGCGTCTGGCGCGAGCTGGGGCAGTGACTCGAAGCGCGGGCTGACCGGGAAGCCGGTGACGTGGACCTTGTCGGGCGCGATCTTGCGGGTGAGGAGATTTTCGCGGGTGTGGTCGTCAGTGATGAGAAAATGATCGCTGGGAGAGCGTGACCAAGCGGCGTTCACTTCGATCGAGTCGGTGATCACGGTCACGACTGGAAAAGGCGGACCACCCTCGCTGAGCCGCCCGACGATGTAGGGATAGAGTGGATAGG
>JALQTQ010000395.1 GCA_023263995.1 Akkermansiaceae bacterium
CGCCTGCGGATCTTCCAGGGCCAGATGGCTGGCGATGGCGGCAAAGACCGCGCTCTTGCCCGAGGCCGTGGAGGTCGCCAGGCAGACATCGGCTCCGCCCAGCGACGCCTCGATGGCTCGCGACTGATGGCTGTAAAGTCCGTTGGGGAACTGCTCCACCATCCGCTCGCGGACATACTGATTCAATCCACTCGGAACCGGGAGGTAGGTGGCTGGACGACCGGGCATTTCAATGGTGGCCGCTGGCGAAATGCCGACTTGGGTGAGGATGGAGTCGAGACTGGACATGGGAATGGGGGGAGAGAGTTCAGCGCGAAACCCAAGGGCCGGTTTCCGGCAGATTCCGGCAAATCGGCGGCCCGGGGAAATGTCGGGTTTTTGTCGTGATTCCAGGCCGGCGCGGCCGAAACCCATGGATTTCTGGGGTTCTCGGAACCCAGACACGGGCACTCCATGTCGTGAATGCGTCGTCATTCCGGCAGATTCCGGCAGCGGACAGCACCGCGTGCACATGAGCGGCACATAAGCCAGGCTCAGCGTTTGGCTCTCCAGAAGGGTCATTTTGAGGGAATCCTGTGAATATCCCCAAGAAATTCGTTTCCACATCCCGATCGGGAAGAGGCGAAATTTGGCGGTTTGCACATGAGCGGTACATAAGAATTCAGGCCCAAAAGGGCAGGTATTTGGCGTGTTTCCGGCTTCGGTTATCGGGATCGTGGGGTTTGACCAGTCCGGCCGCGATGGTTTCCCGGATGATTCGGGAGGCCTTCGGGTAGTCCTTTTCCGGCAGGCCCAGGCGGGTGCGGAGGGATTCGTTGGTCATCGTGTCGTTCGAGACCCGCCGCAGGCATGCGTGCAGGTAGCAAGCCCGGACACGGTCGGGTTTCTCCATGCGGGCCAGCGGCATGGCGGAAAACAGGATGGCGATGGTGTGCTGGTCGGTGACCCGGAACTCCGGAGCCGGAAGCTGGTGGAATTCGATCTCGAACAAGGTCTTGTCGATCCCCGAGCCCCGTTCCTCGCAGATGTTCATGCGGCGCATCATCGCCGCCAGGTGCTCGTTGCGGGACTGGGGCGGCTCGTCCACGAAGCGCAGGGTGTCGATCAAGGGGCGGCCCGGGTTGGTGATCTCGACCCGGTCGTCGAAGATCTCCACCTTGGGGCCGTCGCCGCCGACGGCGAAATCCTGGTGGATCAACGCATTGGCCACCAGCTCGCGGATGGCGACTTCCGGATACATCCGGACTTCGCGGCGGAACGCCTGCCCGAGCACCTCATTGGCCGGCAGTTGCTCGTTGATGTAGCGGATCAGTTCCTCGAATCCGTTGGCGTATCCCTTGGCTTTGGCCACCGGCAATTCGCGGATCGTCTGCACCCGGTTGCGGCCCTTGTAGAGAATCACGCGGATGGCCTTGCGGAACAGCGTGTCGAAATCGGCCAGTTTCTTGGCAAAGAGGATCGCGCCTAGATTCGTGATGTGAAAGCAGTCCTGCCCGGCGGCGGTGATGAACTGCTCCTGGACCAGCTTCTCCAGGATTCCAGCACGCCCCTCCGGCAGAGGGAGCGCCAGCAGCTCGAACAGCGCCGGGTAATCGATCAGTTCCAGCACCCGGGAGCCGCTGACACTTTCCATGCAGACGGCACGCTCGAAGGGCGTGCGGCGGAAGCGTTCCCACAGCTCCCGTTCCTTCTCCGGGTAATCCTTGAGCCGTCGTTTGGTCGATCCCACCCGGATGTATTCTTGGTCGCCGAAGCGCACCGGCGTGTGCCAGCACGGCATGATCTCGAAGAGCACGACCGGCACTCCCGGCCGGTATTCGAATTCGTGGATGCGGAAATCCACCCGCGGGAAGGTCTTGGTCTTCAGCCAACCTTCGAGGTCCTGGTTGCCGACCTTCGCTTGCCGCGGGCGGAAGGTGGTGCCAACCACCGCATGGTCTCCGTCCTGAATGCCCCAAGCCAGCCACGCGCGGGTTTGATCGTGCAATACCGCCGAGTTCGACAACGCGGACAGGTATTCCCCGATCTGCTCTGGATCGGCATTGTTGTGTTTGAACTCTACCCATTCCGTTTCAGTCGGAAGAGCGAGCAAACTGTCCAGCCGGCTTTGGAGCGTGAGGTCGGTCATCGGTTCAATCTTCCTCGATCAATTCGGGTTCGTCTTCTTCGGGTTCCTCCACAGCGGCGGCCTTTTTCTTTCCGCGCTTCTTCTTCGGTTTCGGTGGCTCGACCTTGCAGAGGTCCTCGCGGCCATGGGCGATGGCGATGGAGCGGTCGGTTTCGCAGGCCTTCTCGACGCGGCTTGGCCAGATGGAGTAGGCGAGGTGGGCCCAGTCGAAGTCGCCCTTCTCGAGCTTGTCCCAGCACTTCTTAAGGTCCTTCTGCCACTTGGGGAGGCGGAAGAGCTTATGGAGAGGGCTGGCGGTGATGAGGACGCCGTCGTTGAGGTTGGGCTTCCAGG
>JALQTQ010000396.1 GCA_023263995.1 Akkermansiaceae bacterium
AAGGATTGGCCGCTTCTCGGAGTCTGCGGCCTTTTCAGAAAGGCCCTTTCCCTGCGCATCGATGCGTTGAACGATTCGCTCGAAGCCCTCCTCGACGGACTTATCAGAGAGAGAGGACCGGCCTGTGCCGCGGGGCTGGGGCTCCACCTGGAAGGTTCGCGTGGTGCTTTGCGCCTTCAAGGTTTCCGCGCTGGCATCTAGGGCAATGAAGACCTCAACGCCTTCGTCGGTGGGCTTCGTCGACAGAATGACCGCTTCTGGGCCGAACTGGTCCCGGACTTTCCGAATCGCTTGGCGCATATCCGGCGCAGAAATTCGTTTTACCTTCATCTTTAGTCACTCCTTTGACTAAGAGGTTGCTGCTCCCGACCCAAGGGTTGCGACAATTTCAAGTTGCTTGTTATCGGGAATTTCGTTGTAAGAAAGTACGTGGAGACGCTCAACCACGGGGCGTAGCCAGCGAGATACCCAGGTACGAAGGCCTGGCTGGACCACAAGAACAACCGGTCGATCCTGATCCTCTAGACGGCGCGCTTCTTCCCGGAGCTCCGTCTGAACCGCCTCCGCCAGCGCGGGTTCAATGGGCATCCCCCCCCCGCCCTGGGCAGTAGCGGACTGAAGCATTTGCTCCAGGGAGGGGTCCAAGGTAATCAAGGGAAGATTGGCGGAGCTGCCGCAGATTAGATGCCCCAAGTGGCGGGCCAAGGCAGCTCGGACGGATGCGGTTAGCGTGTCCGGATCCTGATGGGTACCCGAAGACTCAAGAA
The DNA here is from genome assembly GCA_023263995.1 of Akkermansiaceae bacterium. Lineage (GTDB taxonomy): Bacteria > Verrucomicrobiota > Verrucomicrobiia > Verrucomicrobiales > Akkermansiaceae > SW10. The sequence continues at coordinate 768 of JALQTQ010000396.1, forward strand.
GCGAACTTGCGATTGTCCGAAGATCTCGCAGGGACACCCCCTCAGAAAGCAGGTTCTGGAATACCCGGGTAATCACAGAAATGGACAAGGCCTTGGGCGTCAGTTCCTCCACAAGCTTCGGCGCAATCTTCTTCAGCTGATCGATAAGGGCTTGAGCGTCTTCAAAGGTAAAGATCTCGTGTGCATGCTTATGGACCACGGTCGCAAGATGGGTGGAAACCACCGTTCCCGGATCGACGACGGTGTAGCCGAGCCCCTGGGCCTCCTCGCGCTGTTCGGGATCGATCCAGACGGCGGCAAGACCAAAGGACGGATCTCGGGTCGCCTCACCCTCCAGGTCCCCAAAAACCTTTCCAGGATTGATAGCGAGCTCTTTCTCGGGGTAGATCTCCCCAGACGCAACGGGCACACCATTGATCTGAATGCCATAGGACGTTGGGGGCAACTCAAGGTTGTCTCTGATGTGCACGGGCTGGACGAGAAAGCCAAGCTCCGAGGATAGTTTCTTCCGAACTCCCTTGATTTGAGAGGTGAGCTGCCCTCCCTGGCTTCTCTCCACCATAGGGATGAGGCGATAGCCCACCTCCAGACTAAGGACGTCAACCACCTCGAGCTCTGACCAGTCGAGCTCCGCACCTTCCGCCGTATCGCCTTCCCCCGCCTGCATAGCAAGCGCCTTACTAGAGGCAGGGCGGCCTGCCGCACTTTTTGCGGGTTCTAGCCCGCTGGCCACTCCCTCGGGGAGGATTTCAACCTGTACACGCTGTGCCCGTCGCCATGCTCCGTACCCTAGTACTCCAGCGATCGAGAGAAAGACAAGATTTGGCATCCCGGGCACTAGACCGAGGCCGGCCATTACCGCCGCGGTCACTCCGAGGGTTCTCGGACTCTGTATCAACTGGCCGGCCAGCTGCTCTCCCATGTCCTCGCTCGACGACACGCGAGTCACGATGATTGCGGTGGCGGTCGATAGGAGGAGGGAGGGAATCTGCGCCGCGAGACCATCCCCGATGGCAAGCAAGGTGTATTGCTGGGCTGCCTCGCCTACGTCGAGGCCATGCTGGGCCATGCCTACGATGAGCCCTCCGAGGATATTGATCCCCGTGATGAGCAAACCCGCTATCGCATCCCCCCGGACAAATTTCGACGCGCCATCCATCGCGCCATAGAAGTCCGATTCCCGAGCAACCTCTTCGCGACGGGCCCTCGCCTCCTCGTGGGTTAAAAGCCCGGCGTTAAGATCGGCATCAATCGCCATCTGCTTCCCAGGCATGGCATCTAGAGTGAACCGCGCCGTTACCTCGGATACGCGTCCCGCGCCCTTTGTGACCACAACAAAATTAATAATGATCAGAATGGCAAAGACGATTAGACCAACCGCATAGTTGCCCCCGATCACGAACTCGCCGAAGGCTTCAATCACCTTTCCTGCCGCGGCCCCGCCGGAATGTCCCTCCAGCAAGACGACCCGGGTAGACGCGATGTTAAGGGCGAGGCGCAGGAGGGTTGCCAATAGAAGCACGGTGGGGAATGCGCTGAAATCTAAGGGCCGCGCGCTATAAACGCTTGCCAAGACCACCACGATGGCGAGGGCAATATTGAAGGTAAACAGCAGATCCAGGAAAAGAGGAGAGAGCGGAAGCGCGACCATTGACAGCATGGCCAGCAGC
>JALQTQ010000397.1 GCA_023263995.1 Akkermansiaceae bacterium
CGAAGCTTGGCCTCAAGGTCGGCGGCTTCGTCACCCACGGCCGGGGCAATGAGGGTCAAAACTAGGGCGAGGACCGGGCGCAAATTCAAGGATCGGGGCACTTGAATGACTACGCCGCCGAGTGGTTCGGTCTGTCCCGTTTGTCGATCTTCCTTTTGATTTTAAGGCTTCAGTGGGAGGGCGTCAGGTGCGGTTGAAAGACATGGCGAGTGAGGTCAGCCTTATCTTTCGATCGGGAAGAGGCGAGAGCGAAGACCGTGCGGACTAAAAGCCGGCTTTTCGGAGAGCTTCCACGATTTTATTCGCTTCGGGTGCGATGTTGCTTTCGGGATAATCCCGAATCAGCTGTTCGAACTTCTGGCGGGCTTCCGATTTGCGCTCGAGCTTGTAGAGGCAGCGCCCGTAGTTGAAGAGGATCACGTCGAGGAAGTTGGCGTCGGGGTGGTCCGAGAGGACATTTTCGAAGACATCAACAGCCCGGGCGTAGTCCTCCTTTTTGTAGTAAAAGGCAGCCATCTTGGCGACGGCGTCGCCGACCCGGCCGGAGTCGGGGAATTGCTCGTAGACCCTTTGGTAGGCAAGGAAGGCCTTCTCGAAAAGTGGGGCGGATTGTCCCCCCGTGGCCTTGAGGGCCATCGCCTCGTAGCACTCGCCGGTGAAGAACTGCCCTTCGCCCCTGAGGGGGCTGGCAGGGAGTTTGGCAATCGCGGCGTAGAGATTAATGGCGCGGGCGAAGTTCTCTCGCTTGCGTTCGACGTGGGCCTGCTGAAGCATGGCCTCATCGACGAAGGAGCTGGTGGGGAACTCGCTGAGGAGACGTCGGCTCATGCCCAGAGCAAGATCAAGCTGGTCCATTGCAAAGTAGATGCGCCAGAGTTGCACGTAGGTTTGCTCGAGGAGCTTGCCGCCGGTTTGGCGGGCTTGTTCGAGAATTTCCTCGCAGACATCCAGGGCCTCGGCGTATTTCAGGTCGGCCTTTTCGTTGAGGCCGAAGTCCTTGTAGCGGTTGCCCACTTCAGTAAGGGCGGAGGCGGTCTGGAGCTTGGTTTTGAGGCGGAGCTCCTCATCTGAAATGTCGGTGCGGGTGACACGGACTTCACCGAGGTTGCCCTCGATGATCTTGGTTTCGGCAGTGCGGACGATGCTGCGATCAGTGAGGTTTTTTTCGTCCTGATAGAGAAAGCGCACGATCTGGCCGGGTTCGCCGGTGAGGACCCCATCGGCCACCCCGAGTCGGAGCGGGATGGCGAGGCGGAAGATGCCTTTTTGTTCTTGTTCCCGCAGCGTGACCGGAAGGGAGCGGACGAGAAGAAGGGGGTCGATCTTGGACTTGAGGTCCTCGCCGTCGGGTCCTTCCACGAGGTCCCCACTGGCCACCCCCTTGGCGAGTTCCTCGTCGATTTCATCGGGAGTCTTGCGACGATAAACTTGGAGGGTGGCTTCCACTTGGTCGGGGCCGTCGGTGGTGTCGTGGTCGGCATCGGTGACCTGGAGGTGCAGTTGTTTTCCGAGGACGGCGGCGGGAAGGTCATGCAGGTAGGACCCGTCGGTGATGCGGGCAATGCCGTTGCCGACCACCAGAACTTCCCGGTGTTTCTTTTCGTTGACCTTTTTGTCGGCGGTGTGGGCGTCGGTGTAGGTTACGGTGACGCGGTCGCCACCGCGGACCTCGAGGATGCCATTGCCGGGGGTGGCTTGATCGAGTTTGGTGGGCAGGCGGCCCATCACGATGCGGGCGTTCCGTCCCACCGGATCGCAAAGGATGGCTTCCTCGTCGCCTCCGGCCGTCTTGCAGCGCACCTCAATCTTCGAGCCAGGTTCGAGGATGGCGAAATCCTGGTCGTCGATCTTGACGTAGAGGCGTTTTCCCGCTTCCACCTTCTCTACCCGGAGATCCTCATTCGAGAAGACGGTGCCGACCTTTTCGAGGGCCTCAATCGCGCGGCTGTAGTGACCCAGTTTGAAGTGGCCGAGGCCGATGTAGTAGTAGGCCTCGTTGACTTCGGGGGAGTTGGGGAAAAGGGCGATGACCTCGCGCATGATACTAAAGCACTTTCCGTAGTTCCCGGCCTCATAGAAGCAGGTGCCGGTGTTGAGGAAGGCGTAGGCGCGCTTTACATCGTCCTGATTCGCTTCCACCGCGGCGGCCTCGAAATGAAGGCGGGCCTTGTCGAAGTCCTTGATTTCCTTGAGGAGGTGGTCGCCCAAGCGGAGGTGGGCTTCGAAGCGGACCTGGCTGCGCGGGTAGCGTTCGACGACCGATTCCCAGATTTCGAGCGCCTTTTCATTTTCTCCCAGCTCGAGTCGGGCGTCGCCGGCCTGCAGGAGCTTGCGGGCGGCCCGGTCCTCGATGATCGAGCCTCGCTCCACCGTCCGGGATTCCTGGGCAGGGAGCGGGACGACGGCGAGCAGGAGGAG
>JALQTQ010000398.1:0-2154 GCA_023263995.1 Akkermansiaceae bacterium
CCCGTTGGCCGGAATTTCATGCCCTGAAGCGGCACGCGCTCTCCCCCAAGCTATTTTGATCCGCAGTGGGGGTGCCCCTTTCGCCGTTGTTTCTTTGCCCCCGTGAAAGCCCTTGTTGCCCTCCTCCTCACCACTCCCTTGCCGACTTTCGCTGGCTCCGGCGATTTTCTCAAACCCCTCTCAGTTCCGGAGAAATCGCCATGGGAGGTCACCGGGGCCGCCAGCCTCGGGCTCGCCACAGGCAACGCCGACACCCTGACCTATTCCCTGCAATTCTCAGGAACCTACGAAAAAGATCGGAGCGAAGCCGAAATCGGGGCCGCCCTTCTCCAGTCCGACAACAATGGGGTCACCACCACCGAAAACTTCCGGCTCGACGGGAAATACAGTCGGACCATTTCAGGTCGGTTCAAAGTCGGTGGTTTCCTCACCTTTCTCGCCGACCCGATCGCGGACCTCGACTACCGTCTCGATTTGGGCCTCGTCCCCGGATATCAGTTCATCAAGAGCAACCGGACCAAGCTTTCCCTTGAGCTTGGTCCGGGCTACCTCTGGGAGAAACAAGAAGGGCGACCTGATCACTACGCGTCCTTTCGACTCGCCCAACGCTTCGAGCACAAGCTCACCGACCGCTCGAAACTCTGGCAAGCACTCGTCCTTTCACCCGAACTCAGTGACTTCAACAATCTCCTTCTGACCGCCCAAGTCGGTCTCGACATCTCTCTCACCACGCAATGGGGACTGCGAACCTCGTTGCGCTATCAATCCGACACCACTCCCGCAGCGGGGAACGGCAAAGACGACTTCCTTCTTCTGACCGGAGTGACCTACACACTTGGGGACACTGGCCCACCAGACGAGAAAAGTGGGTTTCATTTCCCGAGGCTCAAGACCAAGAAAACGGCAGCAGCTCCGCCTGGATGGAACACCTCGGCAGGCCTCGATTTTTCTCTCGCCCGCGGCAATGCCAACAGCCTGCTCATCGGGCTCTCATTGGACAGCGCCTACCGGGCAAGGCACCATGAGACCTTCATCGAGGGCATCTACAATCGTTCCGACAACGAAGGCGACACCGCCGCCGATTCCCTGCGAACCTCGGTCCAGCACAACCGCAACCTCAGCGAACGCTTCTTCATCGGTGGAACCCTCGGCTACTTTCGCGATCAACTCGCCGACGTGGCCTACCGTCTCACGCCCTCCTTGGCCGCGGGCTACTACCTCGCCCAAAATGAAAACACGACCCTGAGTTGCGAAGGGGGCCCCGGCTTCACCTTCGAGGAAGTGGGTGGTCTTCGCGATGAATTCCTCTCATTCAATCTCACCCAAAAGTTGATCTGGCGTTTGAACGAGATCCTCACCCTGAAACAATCGACCGGAGCGATCATCGATTCCTCCTCCAGCTCCGACTATCTTCTCGCCGCCAAGCTTGTCATCGAGACCAAGATCACCTCGCACCTTTCATGGCGGGTTGCCGCCGCTTGGACCCTCGACAACACCCCGGCTGCCGGACGGGAAAAGGACGACGCGACCCTGACCAGCGGGATCAGCATCCAATTTTAGCAAGGCCAGCCCCCCTTTCCTTGGCAGGCGACTCGGTTGGTGCTTTACTGCAAGAGCAACGTGAACAACGAAAAAGGACTTCATCAACTTTATGCCGAATACGGCGAGAAGGCCCCCGAAAAGATCTGGGGGCTGGAGGATTCATCTTCTTCATTGACCCGGCGAGGCTTTCTCGGGCGGAAGGCGCTGGCCGCCTTCGGCGCGCTCCTCGGTGGTCATATCGTCTTCGGCGACCGCTTTCCTTCCGCTCTCATTCCGGCCGCGCTGGCTCAATCCAACCAGCCCTTCACGATCGAAGGCAAAGACGGCCTTACCATTCTCAACGACCGCCCCGTCAATGCCGAAACCCCGGCCCATCTTCTCGACGACAAGGTCACGCCGGGCAACCGCCTCTTCATCCGAAACAACGGACACCCCCCACCTCTCGACTCAATTGATCCAGCCAAGTGGACCCTCGAAATCGGCGGTCCCGGCGTCGATCGCCCCACCACCTTCACCCTTCCCGATCTGAAGAAGGGCTTTGAAAATATCACCCTGCAGCTAACTATCGAATGCGGCGGGAATGGCCGGAGCGAGTTTTCCCCGCCTGCCTCC
>JALQTQ010000398.1:2164-2404 GCA_023263995.1 Akkermansiaceae bacterium
GGAGTGCGCCTCGCCGATGTTCTCAAGGCCTGTGGCCTCAACGACAAAGCCGTTTACACCGCCTACTACGGAAAGGATACCCACTTGTCTGGCGACCCCACCAAAGATCCCATCTCCCGCGGCGTGCCCATCGCCAAGGCCCTTGAGCCCGAGTCGCTTATCGCTTGGGCCATGAATGGCGAGGATATGCCCTGGATGAACGGCCACCCCCTGCGCCTCGTCACCGGGGGCTACCCGGCC
>JALQTQ010000399.1 GCA_023263995.1 Akkermansiaceae bacterium
AGGTATTGTGGGTGTTGGCGGGCGCGGCGGCGTTCGTTTTCATCTGGCTGTTGCTATGGTCCGACTACCGTGCCGATCTTGCCCGCACCGAGAGTGAACCACCGTTTCTTGCTGATTTCGAACTGACCGATCATCGCGGCATGGTCCAAACGGACGAAGATTTCGCAGGGCGCTGGATGCTGGTCTTCTTTGGCTTCACCAATTGCCCCGACGTCTGTCCGACAACACTGTCCGAAGTCGCGGCCGTGATGGAGGGCCTGGGCGATGAGGCAGCAATGGTTCAGCCGATTTTCATAACGATTGATCCGGAGCGGGATACGCCGACTGCACTTGCCGAGTATGTGCCCCTGTTCGACGCAGGGATCATCGGGCTGACCGGTACACCGGAGCAGATCGCCGCGATCAAGTGCCTCCTCGAAGACCACCTCTTCCCCAAGATCGGATCAAGCGACTGGAACCTGAGCGCCATCATCTTCACCTTCACCCTCGGGGCCTTCGCCACCCTCCTGGAAAAGGGCGGAGGGTTCCGCACCATCCTGAAACGACTGCTCTCACAAAAAAAAAGCAACCCTCGCAAAAAACTCCTCTTCGGAGTTTATGGAATGGGACTCCTCTGCTGCTTCGACGGCCTCGCCAACGCCCTCCTGCTCGGACGCAACGCCCGTCCTCTCGCCGATCGCCTCAAGGTGACCCGGGAATTCCTGGCCTACGTCATCGATTCGACCAGCGCGGCCGTCGCCTGCATCGCTTTCATTTCCACCTGGATCGGCACCCAACTCTCAGTCATCCGGGAAAGCCTCGAAAAGGCCCCGTTCGATGTCAATCCCGCCGGCCTCTTCTTCGCCTCCATCCCCGCCAACCCCTACTGCCTCCTCACCCTGCTCCTCGTCCCCCTCGTGATCTGGCGCCGCTGGCACATCGGCCCGATGAAAAATGCTGTTCCCTTTCCGGTGGAGGATGACAACGAGGCCCCCGAAGGCGTCTCCCCCCTCCTGGCGGTCATCCCACTTGTCGTTCTTGTCATCGCCCTCCCCTTGCTGATTTACCTCTGGCAGGACGGCAACGTATGGAGTTGGCGGAATGCCCTCGGAGGCGACGGAGTCCCGCACGCCATGGTCGCCGCCGGGCTGATCGCACTCGCCGCAGCCTATCTCTGTTTCCCGCGAAAACGTCGCAAAGAAGCCCCGCAACACATGATCGATGGCGCGGCCTCCCTCTTCCCGGCCCTTCTGATCTTGGTGGCCGCCTGGACCCTCGGCAGTATCTTCGAAAGCCTCGGCACCGCGGAACTCCTCCGGCAAATGCTCGATGACAAGCTCGACCCGATGGCCCTGCCGCTGACAATCTTTGGCCTCGGCACCCTCATCTCTTTCCTCACCGGCACCTCTTGGGGGACCTTCGGCCTGCTCATGCCTCTCGTTCTCCCCCTCGCCCTGCGCCTGGGCGTCGATCTGCCGGAAGCCGAACTGATGACCCTGGTCTCGATGACGATCGGAGCGGTCTTCGGCGGAGCGGTCTTCGGAGATCACTGCAGCCCTTTCTCCGACACCACCATCGTGTCCTCTCTCGCTTCCGGATGCTCTCCCACCGCCCACGTCGCCACTCAGCTCCCCTACGCCATGATCGCGGCAGGTGCGGCGGCTCTCGCCTACAGCCTGATGTGGCTCGGCCTCCCCGCTTGGCTCGCCACCCTAGCCCTCGGGATCATGATCACCCTCTTCTTTGCCCTGCGCCCCAATTCATCGGCCGAGTCTGAGAACTGATTCTCCCCAGCCCCCTAAAACTCACAATTCGCCGGAGTTCGGGCAAAGGGAATAACATCCCGGATGTTCTGCATCCCGGTGACATACATCAAGAGCCGCTCAAAACCGGCACCAAAGCCCGCATGGGGCACAGTGCCGTATTTGCGCAAATCAAGATACCAGCCGTAATTCTCCAAACTCAAATCGTGAGCCTCCATCGCGGCCTTGAGGAGGTCATACCGTTCCTCCCGCTGGCTTCCCCCGATGATTTCACCGACCCCCGGCACCAGCACATCCATCGCAGTCACGGTTTTCCCGTCATCGTTCGCCCGCATGTAGAAAGGTTTGATCGACTTGGGATAGTTGTAAACGGTGAGCGGCCCCTTCACCACTTCCTCGCAGAGATAGCGTTCGTGCTCCGACTGCAGATTCACCCCCCACGCCACCGGATAGTCGAATTTGCGACCCGACTTCTCCAGCCGCTCCACCGCTTCGGTGTAGCTCATGCGCTCGAAGCCCCCCGAGGCCAGGCCCTCAAGTCGCGCGCGCAACCCCTTGTCGACGAAGCGCTCGAAGATCTCGAGGTCCCCCCCGTTGTTCTCCAAGACGTCCCGAACAAGCGACTGGATGAACTCCTCGGCCAG
>JALQTQ010000039.1 GCA_023263995.1 Akkermansiaceae bacterium
GACTCCTTGGCCTTCTGTCAGGATGAAGTGTCCGTTCGGAGAAGTACCGGTGAATGACTCCGCCAAGCCCCCCGGCCAATGCACCTTGACTGTCTGAATGGCAGATCGTTCCTTGGGCCCGAGGCCAAAGTGCAGCCATTTGCTTGACTGGGAAAGATAGCCACTCCCGGCACTCAGGGTTTTTGCGATCGCGGGTGAATCTTCTTCCAAGATGACCTCCACCCGTGCCCCGATTCCATCAGTGTTGCCGTTGCGGCCCTTGAGGCGAAGGGCGAGGAAGGCGTTGGCGTTTTCCAGCTCATTGCGCACAAAGCGGAGGCGCGGTCCGGTGCGGTTCATGGTCCAAAGGTCAACCCGCCCGTCGTGATCCCAATCGCTCAGGGCGAGCCCCCGTCCGTCGTCGATGAAATCGAGCCCACTGGTCGAGGAAATGTCGGCAAAGCGTTGGTCCTTGCCAAGATTGAGGAAAACGCAATGCCGTTCTCGCCCGCTGAAGGAGCGACCGGAGCGAATGAGTTGGTTGGTAGCGGCCCAGCCGACATCGTAGGTTCGCATTTGTTCGGAGGTGGCATTTTCGCCGGGGGAGCACGACACGACCTGTCGCCAAAAGAAACTTCACAAATCGCCGGTGTCCTCGGTGGTGTGGAAGCCATTGGTGACCACGAGGTCCTCCCAGGCATCATTGTTGAGATCGACAAAACGCGAGGCCCAGGCCCAGCGACCCATGGTCACGCCCGCCTCGACACTCACGTCGGCAAAAGTCCCGTCGCCAAGATTCTGATACAGGGTGTTGCCCCGAGCATGGCGTTGCAGTTGGGCGCGGGTTTCCTCGTCACCGGAGTCCTGGAATTGACGCTGGAAGGCGATCCGTCCACCGGCCGACGAAAACATGTTGCTGATGTAAAGGTCCATCAGGCCGTCCCGATTGAAGTCACCCCAAGAGACTGACATTCCAGCGGCCACGTCCTCGACTCCGGCTTCGGCGGCGACATCCACGAAGCGGCGCGACCCGTCTTCGAGAAGGTCGTTACGGTAGAGGTTGTTGCGACCGAAGTCGTTGGCCACGTAAAGATCTGGGTCACCATCCTGGTCGTAATCAGCCCAACCCGCGGCAAAGGAAAAGCGGCGATTGTTTTGGGAGAATCCACTTCGCGCGGTGAGGTCGGCGAAATCGAAATTGCCGAGATTTTCGATGAAAAAATTCCGGGCACCGTTATTGGCATCTTGGTAGGGGACCGGGTTGGCAAAAAGGTCACCGGGTTCGACCGCGTTGCGCGGATTGTATCCGCAGACGTAAAGATCGAGGTCGCCGTCGAGGTCGTAGTCGGCGGCAGTCAGACTGGCGGGCCAGGAAGACATGTCGATCTCCACGCGGAGGCGAAAGCGGCCCCGGCCGTCGTTTTCATGAATGGTGAGGGAATACCCGAGACCGAGGGCAAGATCCTCGTCCCCATCCCCATCGAGATCAACGAAGAGGGCGCTGCGGGCGTCGTCAAGCCAATCGAGACCAGACTCCCTCGTAAAGTCCTTCAGGCTTCCGTCACTTTGCTGAAGATACATCCGCGAAGGAAGCCCGGAGGGCTGACAGACGAAAAGGTCTTCCCGACCATCCTGGTTGATATCGCAAACAGCGAGACCTTGGTTGCCTTGCTGCACCCCGAATGCCACGTCGAAATTACCATACCAATAATCCGCTCCCCGAGCGAGTTGTTCGCTGAAGGTCCGCTCGCTCGTCATCAGGCGCCGGGTCTGGTCGACGAAGGGAGGGGGCGACGCCGAAAGGAGTTTGATCTCCTCGAAACGGGTGATGCCCCAAGTGCGAAGGAGCGGGGTCTCGTCGCCGGTCCATTGACAGGAAAGTTCGGCAATTTGCGAGAGGCGGCCAAGCGACGGAGACTCGCCGTCGATTTCAAGGCGAACGGTGGTGCCGAATCCGTCATCACCGGGCTGGACGTGGATGACCTTCCAGCGGAGTGCCGCCTCTCCGTCAAGGCGTCCCGGAATGATGGAATCTCGCCAGCTTTGGACCGCGGCCCGGAACGGGACGGGGGGCCCCGGAGAGGTTTCCCGGGAGACGAGAAAGGAGCGGTCACGAAACACCTTCTCGAGGCTCCCTCGCACCGGCGTTCCTTGAAAAGCCGGATGGACCAAGCGCGATAAGGCCCCGGCCGAGAGCGGCTGAGAGGCGTCCTTGAAAACAACTTTCCCCAGTTTTTTCAACTGTTCCTTCGCCTTTTCGGCAAGAAGCTCGGTTTTCCAAGCGGGATCTTCGCTGGCTTCCGTCTTCTTGAAAACATCGGTCAAGGGCGACTGGGCGGAGCGGTCGGTGAGGAGGGGCACGGGGGAAAAACCGGTCCCCTGCGATTGTGCTTCGGGCTCCTGCGCGACCAGACAATGGATCGAGGCGATCATGGCCGCTAGAGTGATGCCCAACGGGGACGTGGATTTTGAAAGTGACACCATGTCAGGTCACCATTCAAAAGAAGAAGTCACAGCGCAAGCTGGAAGCTGCTGACACAGGGCGAGAAAGAAAAATCTCATGAAAAATGTTCATTGGGGCGCTTAATTCTTGTCATCGTTTTTTCTCTTTGCTTGTTTGACAGACACCATCCGAATCAATGTCGGGCTATTTTGAGTTCGTTTGAGAACAGAAACTGGGTTTGGGTGGTGAAATTCAGCACAGCAAATCATGAAAACAAACACACATGCGATATTTGCGTCGATCTTGGCCACCTCGGTGGCGCTCCCGGTGGGGGCAGAGACGCTTGATACGCTCTCCGAATTTGGGAATGCCGCCACCGCGAATGCCACCAGTGGTGCGGGAACTCCCCGGGGAGCTGATTTCTCGGATGGGGCCGCCGGAAATTACACCATCACCGCTGGTGGGACCGACTTTTGGGGCAACAGCGACAACGGGTCATTCATTTACGATGCCGACCAAAGCCGGGCTGCCGGGGAGAACTTTAGTGTCATCGTTCGCTCGGTGTCGGTCGCGGGTGACCCTCTGGAAAGTCTCGCAGGCCAGTGGGGACGCACCGGGCTGATGGCTCGTAAAAATCCGGATGACGCCGGTTCGGCGTATGTCGCCCACATCCGAAAATCCGGTGGAGATCCGGCATCCGCTGACCCTGCCGATACTTTGATTCAGGGGCGGCAGGCCGACGGCGGCGGGACCGACCGGGGGCCCGGTGATAACGGAGAGCACCGAAACTTCGTGGCCAATACCCTCAAAGGCTCGGTGCGGAGCACGCCCATCTGGCTCGGCCTTCACCGATACGATGGCGAGTGGTATTCCACTTGGGCACCGGACAATGGGGGCACGCCAGGAACTTGGAGCAATGCCCTGCAGAGGCTGGGCACACCCGATCTTTCCGGCGAGGTCTGGGTCGGGCTGGCCCACCAGTCCCACAATATCAATCCCATCGTCAACACCGCCGTCTTCGAGAGTTTTCAGGTCGGGACCTTCGATGCGACCCTGGGTGATTTCCCGGTGGCCACCAGCTCCGAGTTGGAGCTGAGCCCGGAGGGCATCCTCCTCACCGCCAGTGGAGTGGAACTCGGGACCGAGGAGGCCATCGACGTGGAATGGGAGGCCCGCTATCTCGGGGAGGAAGAGACCGCGCAAGGGGTTCTCAATGCAGACATTTACCTTTCGGGGAACCCGGGGAATCTCGACGCGATCGAAGCCCTGATTGCCAACTCCTCCCCCGCTGGGAGCACCCAAATCGAGCAGATTCACTGGTCGGGGAATGCTTACACCACCACCAACGCCGCCGGGGTGAACCTTTTCGCAGAAGCGGTGCCGGGACAGTTTGCGGGTGACCAGGGAGACTACGGAGTGGTCATGACTGGTGATATTTTCATTCCCAGCGACACCAGCCGCGGCGGGGTTGAAAGCATCAAGTTCAAGGATGGCATTGATGACTTCTGCCTGCTCGAAATCGATGGCGTGCGATTGATCAACGACAACACCTGGAGTGACCCGGGCGGGACCAATAATGGGGGGGGAGCCCAAGCCACGATGGACGTCAGCGATCCCAAATACGATGACGGTGAGTGGGTCAGCTTCCGCATGATCACTTGGGAAGGCGGCGGCGGCGATCATGGCTTCCTGATCTGGGATGCTCTCGATCGCACTGGCCTCGATTCCGATACCGGCGGGGTGGATTCCGTGACCGGTTCGTATCCTCTCGGCTTTCCCGATGCCCAGCAGGTATCGTTCGTGAATGATCTCAGCGACAAGATTCCCGCTGCGAACTTCCGCGCCCTCACCCCTGCCTTGCGGCTGAGCGAGACGGGCGTCGGCCAGCCCGATGGACTGGTTCTGCCATCCATTCCGGCAGGCACTTCCTTGATCGAGATCTATCTCAATGGTGAGCTTTCCACCACAGCCTCCACCGTGGTTGGGCTGGATCGTGCCCGGTTCGCCTCCACGAATCTCATGGAAGTCGTTCTGGCCGACGTGGGAACGGGGGGGATTGCTGATGTCGACCCGACTACGGTGAGTGCCACCTTGGAGGGTTCCCCGGTCACCGTGGCGGTCAGCAAAGACGGAGGACTCACCACCTTGTCCTACACCTTCCCGACTCCTCCCGCGCCCTACTCGAACTACACCCTCGAGGTCGCGGGAACCACCACCGCTGGGACGGGGAGCGTTCCTTTCAGTGTGACGGCAACCGCCCGCTCCCTGCCCCTCCTCGAGGAACTCCGGGCTGGACTTCCTGCTCCGCCCAATGCCACCGACGGTTGGGATTACATGGAGTTTGATGTTGTTTCGACGCTCGGAAGAAATCTGGGTGCGGGTCTGCTGGCCTTCATCGATGCCCAAACCGTGATCTCGACAGCTCCAGCTCCGTCGGCCCAAGCTCAACAGCCCTACATCAACCACGCTGATCCGGACAATCCCGGAGCGCTGGGTGACTGGGTTCCGGACCTCCCGACGCTGTCGGATGTCGCGGGGCTCGATGACAACCAGTATGTCACCTATGCCCGCACCAGCATCACGATCGCTCCGGGGGAGGAAGGGGAATACACCATTCGGGTGACCGGTGACGACGGATTTGGTCTTCGCATCGCCGGAGCGACCTTCTCCTCGGTGGTCGGTGACGCAACGAATCAAATCGACCCCGTGGATCGTTCGGTGGTCTTCCGACCGGCCTTCGGGGGAAGTGGCAACACGCTCGCCTTTTGTAACTTCCCGGCGGCCGGCGACTACCTCGTCGAATTCTTCGGGTTCGAAGGAGGGGGTGGTTCCTACCAGGAAGTCAGTTGGGCAAAAGGATTGTTTACCAGCGTGAATGCAACCACGACTTGGAGCCTCATCGGTGATACCTCGGAGCTGGTCTCGGAAAGCCGCTGGGGGGCGATCCCGGAAGCCATTCTTCCTCCCCTCCCGACGGATGGAGAGACCGGATGGTCAACCTACCTCTACTACGGAGCGGCTGTGGGGAGCCTGACCAACACCATGAACTACCTTCGTGATGTCGCTGATCCGTTGACGGCCACTGCGACCATCCTGCCGGCCTTGAATCATGCTGACAATGGTGGCGATGCCGGGCGCTTCAATCCCTCGGCACCCTACCCCGGCGATCCCACTGCCGGAGGAGACACCAATAACATTGCCCTCATCGCCCGCGCGAATGTGGTTGCGCCAGTCACCGGCTATTACACCCTGCAGGTGAGATCAGACGACGGCTTCCTGCTGCGCTTCACGAACCCCGGGAACAAGTTCATCAGCATGGATGGAGTGGGCACTCTGCGTCCGGGGGCTCCGAATGAAGTGTATTTCGAAGCTGGGACCGGTGATTCCAACACCCGGGCCTCGGTTTACCTTCAGGCAGGAACCCACGAGCTGATCTACACCTGGTGGGAAGGTGGGGGCGGTTCTCACTTTGAAGTGTCCGCGGCTCCCGGGATCGAACCGAGCCAAGATGGGCCCTACGAGTTGCTCGACACCACTGAGTCCGCTACCAATCTTTACATTGGTGGAAGTGTCCCGTCGGTGATTGCGATCTCGGAGATCCTTTACGATCCCAACAGTGATCAAGTGACCCTCACTTTCGATTCCGGAATTGGGGTCAATTATCTCATCACGGCCGATAATGATCTGCAGGGGTTCGAAACCGTGGTGGCCGAAGGCATCACCGGGACCGGAGAACCCGTGGTTTACGGTCCCTTCCCGAATCCTTTCCCCGGTGCGACGAAGGCTTTCTTCCGCATCGAGAAGGTCGAATAAGCAAATCAGCGATTCGCGATGACTCACTCCAAAATCCCCCGGCTTGCCCGGGGGATTTTTTTTGGTTCGGCCATCTCATGATGGCCCGCCCGTCTGTTCGCGAAGGCGCGCTTCTGAGTCGCGTCAGAGCGTCGACTGAGGAAAGCGCCTGACCGGGGAAAAGGTTTTGACTGAACAAGTCTAATTGCATAAAATTGCAATCATGTGGAGGATGGTTGTGCCGTGGTTGATGGGGTCGTTGTCATTGGGTGAGGTGATTCCGGTGGGAGCCGGGAGTTACACCACGGAACGGCCTGACGGGTGCGCTGCCCTGCCTGGGGAAATTTTTCGGGTTGACTGGCTCGAGGGGCCGGTGCCCACCAACCAGTGGTGGAGTTCCCTTGTCTGGGAACGCTTCTCCCAGAATCTTTTTCCTCACCCGTTGGCGATGGTTTGTCAGGAAGGGGGACTGGCGGTGACCTATCCCGGAGCGGCGATCGTGGCCGCGCACAATGCCATCATGGGAGGAGGCCTTGACCGGCAGGGCGATTTTGTCATCGGGCATTCCGCAACGGATGATTTTCCTGATGCCCGGTTGGCGGGGAGCTCGGCTTGGTTTGTCACCGCTGAGTTTGCCCGAGCAGAGGCGGTGATGCGGTTGAGTTTCGGGCATGGAAGTCCCTTCGTTTTTGGAGAGGTGGTAGGTGGCACAGCGGAGTTACGCTTTGCGGAGAAACCGGTGGTTTGGTCCGAGGATGGCAGCACGGTCGGGGTCCGGGTGAGGGGGCGAAATTACGGTCTCTTTGGCGGGGCCGGGTCGTCTTGGGAGCTGACTGGTGACCGGGTCCTGACGAACACCAACGGACATGGGTATTTCTCGTTGGCATTGCTGCCGGACGGAGAGAAGGGCACTTTGGCGGCTTTTGGGCGTTGTGCCCACCATCATATCGTTGATTCCAGGGTGATCCCGACCATTGCGGGAGGGGAGGTGCGAACACGGTATTTCGTCAAGACGAAGGCCCGGGAGGGAAATGGGGAAGGCACCATCTTTGCCCTGTATCCCCACCAGTGGAAGTATCTCGTCGGGGAAGCCGGTTCGCAGTCTTATCGATCGGTGCGCGGGGAAATGAAACTTTTGCCTGGAGCGTCTTTCGAGACTCGGGTGCCGCTCCAAGGTGTGCTTCCCATGTTTCCGCTGGAGAGCATCGCTAATCGGGAACAAATGCGAGCCTATCTCAAGGAGGAAGCCGACAAGACCAAGGAAGGGTTTGGTGACACCTATTGGGAGGGGAAGCATCTCGGGAAATTGGCGACCTTGAGTGGCATCGCAGGGGAAATGAAGGATGAGAAGCTGCAAAGGCGGTTTGTCGGGGAAATCAGGAAGCGACTGGTGAATTGGTTCACGGCCGGGCCAGCCGAGAAGTCTCCGCTTTTTTACTACGACCGGCACTGGGGGACCTTGATTGGTTCTCCGGCGTCCTATGGAAGCGATTCCCAGATCAATGATCACCACTTTCATTACGGGTATTTCATCCGAGCGGCCGCGGAGGTGGCCCGCCTTGATCCGGTCTGGGCGAGGAAGTGGGGCCCGATGGTGGAGTTACTGATCCGCGACATTGCTTCGGCGGGGCCGGCGGACCCGTTGTTTCCGAGACTGCGCGGGTTTGATCTCTACGCCGGGCATTCCTGGGCTTCCGGTCACGCCAAGTTTGCCGATGGCAACAACCAGGAATCGTCGTCCGAATCCATGAATGCCTGGTATGGAATGATGCTCTGGGGAGAAGTCACCGGCAATTCGGAGATCCGAGATCTTGGGACGTTTCTTTACAATACCGAGCGCACGGCGGTCGAGGAGTATTGGTTTGATGTTGCTGGCACCAACTTTCCGCAGGACTTTCCGCAGGAGGCCCTTGGGATGGTCTGGGGAGGCAAGGGGGCTTTCGCGACCTGGTTTTCCGGCGAGATTGATTGCATCCACGGGATCAACTGGCTCCCGTTCACTCCCGCGTCAATCTACATGGGACGGTATCCGGAATATGTGAAACGAAACTTCGAGATGATTGTCGCGAAGCGCAAAGAGGGCCGGGATTTCAACACCGGGTGGGGCGATTTGGTGGTGATGTTCAATGCCCTGGATGATCCCGGGATGGCGGTGGCTCACCTGGAGACGCACCCCTCTTGCCGACTCGAGGGGGGCAACACCCATGCCTTCATGGCCCATTGGTGTCACACTCTGGACAAGTTTGGACGCAATGATTCCGGAGTGACCGCCGACCATCCCTTCACCAATGTTTTTTTGAAGAAGGGAAAGAAGACCTACGTGGCCTATCATTTTGGTAACGGAGAAAAGACGGTCACCTTCAGCGATGGTTTCAAGTTGATGGCCAAACCGGGAATGACGGTGAAGTCATTTCCCGACTGATCATTCGTCGGGATTGAAAGGAATGACCATCGTTGGGGTATTGACCCCGATGACGCATTTGAGCAAGCGGGTGGCGCGGTGGATCCGACGAACGATCTTGGCAGGCCTTGCCGCGATGGGGCTGGCCATTGGAATGGTGTTATGGGCCGACCGGGTGGCGGGTCAGGCGGGCGAAGGTGTGTTGTATGATGAAGCCGAACAGATGCCGGAAACTCCGGTGGCCCTGGTATTCGGGTGCAATCGCCTCGTGAAGGGGCTTCCCAACCTTTACTTCAAATACCGGATCGAGGCGGCTGCGGCCTTGTGGAAAGCGGGCCGAGTGAAGTGTTTCATCGTGTCGGGCGACAACCATGTCGATCATTACAACGAGCCCGACGACATGAAGGCGGCTCTCGTGGCAGCCGGAGTTCCGGCAGAGCAAATCGTCTGTGACTATGCCGGATTCCGCACCCTCGATTCGGTGGTGCGGGCCAAGGAGGTTTTTGGCCTGAACAAGGTGGTTTTGGTATCCCAGAGATTCCACAATGAGCGAGCGGCTTATCTCGCAGAATCGATTGGGCTCGATGTTCTGGGGCTGAATGCTCGTGAGGTGAGCGGACCGGCGGGACGTAAGACCGATTACCGAGAGAAGCTGGCCCGGGTCAAGATGTGGCTCGATGTCCACCTGCTGGGAACCGAGCCAAGGTTTCTCGGGGAGAAGGAAGAGCTGCCGCTTTAAGGCGGCCGGGGTCTCATTCTTGTGAGCCAAGGTCGCGGGTCACGATCTCGCCGGGGCGGGTGGTGGTGCCAGGGCCCAGTTTTCGGCCCGGGTAGATGGCGGTGTGGATGCCAGTGTGAACGGCCTGCCCGATGATGGCACCAAGCTTCTGGCGTCCGGTCTCGATGAGTTTGCCGGAAACCATCGAGCGGTGACAGGCCTCATCGTGTCGGAAGTTCGCGGTGATGGTGCCGCCACCGAGGTTGACCCCGCGATCAAGGTAGGAATCTCCGATGTAACTGAGGTGGGCCACGGCGCAGTCCGGGGCGAGGATGGAGTTCTTGATCTCCACGCCCTGCCCCACATGGCAACGGTCTCCGATCGAGGTCGACCCGCGGAGGAAGCAGTTGGGGCCAATGGTGCAGTCTGCGCCAATGATGACGTCGCCCGAAACGACCACCCCCGGAAGGATGATTGTGCCGGGCCCGACGATCACACGGGCCTCTCCCATGCACTGCAGTGCCGGGTGCTCCGACCATTCGGTGAGGTGGGACATGAGAGCCTCGTTGAGATCAAGGAGATCCCAGGGGAACTGCGGGGAAAACTGGTCCGTGAGAATTTGCTCCCAATCGGCGAGGCTTTTGCCAGCGACAAAAAGCAGGTCGTGATCCGAGGAGAGAGGCCAGAGCGACATCGGGGAGACTCTGCTGCATGGGAGGGACAAGTTGAAGGGGGAAAGGAGAAAAAGGGGCATAAAAAAAGCCGCTCCGGAGAGCGGCTCTGGAAAAGAGAGAGGGGCCGGAAGCCTAGAATTTGGAGAGTTTGTCTTCCGCGTCCTTGATCGACTTCATGAAGTCCGCGTATTTCTTGTTGTTCTCCTCATTTCGCTGAGGGCCGGTGGCGATCCAGTCGGTGAGAGCCTTCTTGGCGTCCTTGACCCCCTGAATGGCGGCTTTGTATGCATCGGCCTTGTCCGGGTTGGCTTTGAGGTAGGCCTCGATGCTCGATTCGCTCATGCGCACCACGCTTTTGAATTCGGCGATGAAGGAATCCGGGGTCTTTTCGCGGCCGGCACCGAGCTGGCCGATTTTCGTTTCCCCGTTGGTGTCGAGGATGACGTAGGTGGGGAACCCCCGCACGCTGAACTGGTTCTTCAGTTCTTCGTTCCGCTTGACGTATTTCTCGGGGACGATGCTCTTGTCTTTCGGGAAGTCGAGGGTGACGAGGAGGACATTGCTGGAAGCAAATTCCTGCCAGGGCTTCTGGGCGAAGACATTCTTGTCCATGAGCTTGCACCATCCGCACCAATCGGAGCCAGTGAAGTTGAGAAGCAGAGGCAGCTTTTTCTCGGAGGCCAGCTCCTTGGCCGCATCAAAATCCATGGTCCATTGGCCGACCTTGGCGCCATCAATTTGCACTGCTTCGGCGGCGGCATCTTCGGCCTGGCTGGTCAGCGTTAAAACTCCAAAGAGAAAAGCGCCGAGGGTGGTGTTGAGTTGTTTCATCATTTTTTTGAGTTGAGTTCAATTGGAGGGCTATCAGGCACACCCCATTTGTCGAGGAGCGAATCAAGTTCGGAACGTTGTGCCAAAAAGAAGGCGGGGGTTGGTGGCGGAGCCAAGACAAGTTGCAATTTCGAGCTTCAAAGGCAGGCTGTCCTAGCAATGATCGTCCTTCTTTCTCCTGCCAAATCGCTCGATTACGAGTCGCCGCTGCCGACAAGGCGAGCCACCAAGCCGCGTTTCATGGAAGACTCCGCCGAACTGGTGGCCCAACTGCGCAAGCTGAGCGTGGACGAACTCGGCCGGTTGATGTCGATCAGCCCGAAATTGGCCCAATTGAATCATGACCGCTTTGCAGCCTGGGAAGGGGAGGCAACCCGGGAGAACGCCCGCCCCGCCTTGTTTGCCTTCACCGGAGACGTTTACCAGGGGATGGAGCTGGAAAAGTGGAGGGCCGAGGATTTGGACCTCGCCCAGAAGCGACTGCGGATCTTGTCGGGGCTTTATGGGGTCTTGCGCCCGCTTGACCTGATGCAGCCCTATCGGCTCGAGATGGGAACCCGCCTAGCCAACGACCGGGGTCGGAATCTCTACGATTTTTGGGGAGAAACCCTGACCCGCTCGCTCAATGCCGATCTGGCAAAATCGGGTTCGGAGGTGGTCCTGAATCTGGCCTCCCAGGAGTATTTTTCGGCGGTGCGGGAGGACGCCCTCAAGGGCCAGCTGGTGACCCCGGTCTTCAAGGACGAAAAGAACGGCAAATTCAAGATCATCTCCTTTTTTGCCAAAAAGGCGCGCGGAATGATGGCCGATTTCGTGATCCGGAATGGCCTCACCGACCCGGCAGACTTGAAGGGATTCACCACCGGTGGCTATCGTTTCAGCAAGAGGGACTCGGATGATTCCATCCTTGTCTTCCTCCGCCAGGAGAAGGTTGTGGCATGATTGGGTTCTCCCAAGATCAGCCGTTGTAGGGGCGGGCCTGCTTGATTGAAAGCTCGCCGTAGACTGTGATTTTGAACTCGATTTCCATCGCGAATCTCGGGTTGCCGGATTGGCGGTAGAGTCCCTTGAAGTGTGAGTTGAGCGTCTTCATTTTTGCGACGAGGTCGAGAATCTGCGCCCGGCTCAGGATGGTTGCGCCGGGCTCGACGAGATTCGAGTAACGGATGTATTGCACTTCATACTCAGTCGCTCCAAGCAGCCGCGCAGCGAGGAATTCCTCAGGCACGGTGTCGAAGTCCGGGTTGGTGACAAGGTTCTCTCCGAGTTGGACATTGAAGTAGTATCCCTCCCAGTTGGGATCGAAAATGTTGCGGGCCACCGCCACACCGTTGGCCTGTTCATATTTTTCGTTCGGGTGGACCAGGATGCCCATGGCCGAGGTGCGGTGGTCGATGCGGTAAAATTCGCGTTCCTCGTAGGCCCGGTAGTTCCAGAGGCTGGCCCAGACTTGGCGCACGCTCTTGCCGAGGTGCCCCTCATTCCAGTAGTGCGAGAAGGAATCGTAGAGCCCGGCTCCGTTGAAGTTGGTCGAGTCTTCGGCATTGGCACTGGAGCGCAGCCGGGGGGTGACATAGGTCGGGAAGTAAAACTGCCAGTCGCTCAGCTTGTCATACATCCACTGAGGCATCGTGCTGTCGTCTTTGATCATCTCTCGGAAGGCGGTAAGTCTTTGCTCCCGGATCGCGGCGTCGTTTTGAAAGTCAGGATCGGCGAGCATTTCGTCGAGGACGGCATAAAAGCCGTTGTGCTTCATGAATTCGTCGTAGAAGTAGAAGGGAATGGCGAAGCCGTCGGGTGAGTGGTCGGGGAGGATCCTTTGCAATTCTGCCACGTTGGCTGCTTTTGAGCCGAAGGCATTGCTCTGGGCAAAGGAAATCTGCGAGAGTGGCTTGATGTTCGTTTCGCTGAGGTTGCGTGGGGGGTAGGTGGTTTGTGCCGGGCGGATCGATTCGAAGTAGTGATCGACCTCGGTCGAGGTGGCAGGCCGGATTTCAAACCCCTCGGGGGTGACGCGATAGAAGACGTCCTGCCCGATGAGGGGGGCGATCTCGGGGTGGTTCGAAGCGTTGGCGATGAAGGCGTTGGGCGTGTCGTTCTGGGTGGCCTTCAGGTTGACATGGGAGAGCGGCGTTTGGGGCACCTCGGTGATGATGCCGGAAACGTAGGTGAGGTCGTTCGGGAGGTTGCGGAAGATGACGATGTCGCGGGCCGAGAGGGTCTCGGAGCCGGTGGAGAGGACCAGCCGCCCGAAGGCCTCCTGCTGATTCATCGGCTGGAAGGTGACATTGGAAAAGAGGGCTTCGGTTTCGATGGTGTGGACGAAGGATCGGTCAAATTCGGCCTGACTCTCGGCCTGGACCTGTCGCTGTGTTTCGCTCGGGGCGTGGTAGGCGAGGCGTTCGATGAAGGGGGCGTTGCTTGCTACCATCTCGTAGGCCAGTTCAATGAACTGGAAAGTGACCGGGTCGGTCGGCCAGAACTCAAGGGTGTAGATGCCCTTGGTGCCGTCGCCGGCCAGGTAGTTTTCGTGGTAGACGATCGAGCCGGCCAGGTTTCTGCGGCCGGCGTCGGTGAAGTAGGTCTGGCTGTTGAAGACGCCGAGGCCGGAGGAGTAGCCGAGGACATCGCGCGCGAAGGAGTGGTGGTATTGGTGCCGGTTGACGTTGATGAAGTGGAGCTTGGGATGGTCCCGGATGTCGGTGATGAGGAACTTGACCTCACGGACGTTGGCGGCACCCGGGAAGTTGTCGCGCTTGGAGAGGGCATCGAAGCGCTCGCGGTCCTCAAGGAAAATGTCCCCGTCGATTTCGGGGAAAGGGTTGGCGGCGTTGAGGAATCCTTTTCGGAATTCTTGGATGTCGGTGCGGCCGTCGTCGTCGCTGTCGGCTGCCGAGCCGAGCGGGAGGTAGCGAACCCGGTAAAAGCCGACCTCCTTGCGGGCAATCGGATCCTTGAGGGTGAGCCAGTCGGGAGCGACCGCCGGGGAGATCGCCACGGTCTGCCATGATTCGAGTCCCCG
Organism: Akkermansiaceae bacterium; assembly: GCA_023263995.1. Taxonomy (GTDB): domain Bacteria; phylum Verrucomicrobiota; class Verrucomicrobiia; order Verrucomicrobiales; family Akkermansiaceae; genus SW10. Next base: position 13,861 of record JALQTQ010000039.1, read on the forward strand.
CGATTTTTCGAGAATGGCATATTGATCCGGACGGTGTTCAACCGCGACCTCAAATTTATTGCCGTTTTGCCATGGCGTGAGGGCGGCGAGGGGCGCGCAGAAAAGCAGAAAAAGGAGGAGGGCGGGGGATTTCATCGGAGGGAGAGGCTATTTCTCGGCGTGGCAATCGAGGCGGTCGCCCACTCGCAGGTAGAGGCGCCCGTGGGCGATGGCGGGGGTGGCGTCGATCTCGGCACTGCCGGGACCCGGGGTGAGGGGATTGCGGGAAATTTCGCGGTAGCCCTCGCTGAGGCTGGCCACGATGAGTTCGCCCTCGCGGGTCACCGCATAGAGGTGCTTGTCGGCAATGAGGGGGGAGGCGTAAAAGTTGGCGCGGAGTTGCTTGGTCCATTTCGTTTGCCCGGAGGTGGCGTCGACCGCCGTCAGGGCACCGCCGTCGGACAGGGAAAAGACCATGCCGCCTTGGGCCACGGGGGTGGGAACGTAGGGCGTCTTTCCTTTCATACGCCAGGCGATGCTGGCCTTTCCTCCGGGTTCGCCGGGAGGACGGATGGCGAGGTAGGCTCCGGTCTTGCAAGCGACGCCGATGAGAGTGGCGGAACTCTGGCCGGGGATGAGTTGGAACGGGGAGACGATGGTGCGGTGCTCGAGGCACCCGGGCAGCGACCAGTTTTCACGCCCGGAGGCGAAGTCGAGAGCCCAAACGCCCCGGGCATGGCTGGCCAAGACCACCTCGTGGCCCTGCCCAGTCTCGAGGAGGCAGGGAGTGATGTAGCTCGTCTTTTTTCCTCCTCCCGGGTGGGGCTTTCGCCAGATGGCCTTGCCGTCGGTCAGGGAAATCCGGGCCACGAAGCCGTCGCCCATGTGGAGAGGGGCCACGATGACCGAATCTGCGTGGATCACGGGGTTAAGGCAGAATCCGTGCTCGCTCTCGAAGGATCCCAGGTTGAAGTCCCAGATCCTCTCTCCTTGGTGGTCAAAGGCGGTGAGCCGGGCAGTCTTGGCCGGGCCATCGAACCACGGCACGACCACTCGGTCCGCTGAGATCGCCGGCGTGGAAGCGGCGGTGTTGTTGAAACGGTGCAGGTGGTAACCGCCGACCCTGAGCGGACGGTCCCAGACGACTTTGCCGTTGTGGGCATCGAGACACACCAGGCTGATGGTCTGGCGGTCCCGGTTTTCGCTGGTGAGGAAAAGCTTGCCCTCCCAGATGACCGGGGAGCTCGATCCCGCTCCGGGGAGTTTCGCAGACCAAACCAGGGTCTCTTCGGATAGCTTGGTGGGGAGCGGACTCGCTGACAGCCCACTCCCGCCAGCACCACGAAATCGTGGCCATGATGATTCCCCGGCGGCGAGGGGAAGGCAAAGGAGGAGGGGAATCAACACTTTTCGCATGGCTCCCCTATACCTGTTTTGGCAGCCGGGGAGAATGACAAATTTGAGACTGATCCGCCGCCGCGAAGCTCAGTCGGTCTGGTCAAGATCCCGCATAGCCCGAAGCCGTTCCTCCTGGGCATCGAGGAGAAAGATGGAGCGCTTGAAGTCGATGAGAGACTCGAGCTTCTTGGCTTCCTCACGCGAGCGGTCGTCGATTTCCATCGCGAGCTTCCCCATTTCCGAGACCGGGATCTCGCCGAGGAGGCGGGGGTTGGAAACGCGGAAGACAAGCTTGCGGATTTTCCACCAGCGTTTGATCAGCTCGACGTGTTCAATTTCCCCGTAGGGCAGAACGACGGTGGACATCTCCCCCTTGCCGCCGGTGAAAACATTGCCCTTGAGGCGCCAAGAAAGCTCGACCTCATCAGGCAGGAACCGCAGTTTGCCGATAACGTGCTCCCGGCCGAGCGGGTCGATCGGGGGACACTCAAAGGTGATGTTGACGGGATCGGTGAGCATCATGAGGATGCCCGGAGATTACTTCGTCGGCAGGACCGCTTGAAGCTCATAGGTGCGATTTTTGCGAAGTGGTTCGTGCGCTACCACGATTGGCTTCCGCATGAAGGCTCGGGCCATCAGACCCCGAAGGTGATTGATCGGCCTGACCGCTCGCAGGCATGGGGTGAAGGCCTCGTGACCGGGCACCCACAAACGACCGCCTGGTGCCCACCTCAGACCAGCGCAAGCAGGCCGTGCCCCCCCGGCGCGGCGAAATTGAAAGGCTGCTACCCTCCAGTCGCTACACCCATTCCGGCTTTCAGTTTTTCAATTTCGGCCTATTCGGCCTTTTGTTCGCTAACCCGCTTGACTGCCCCGTCACGAAACAATAAACCACCACTGCCAATGGGTGGCGATCGTTTGATTTCGCTCCTCCGTAGCTGGTTCTTCGGGTCAGCCTCACTCCTCCCTTGACTAGCCATGACAGCTGGTAAAAAGCTCATTATTTATGGATCTGGAAGTTTTGCTGAATATGCAATATATGTTTTTCAAAATGATAGTTTTTACGAGGTGGTGGCGCTAACTGTCGAGGCTGCCTTCCGACCAACAGATGACCACAATCACTGCCAACTGCCAGTGGTTTGTTTCGAGGAAGTGGAGGAGATCTACCCTCCCAGCGAATATTTGATGTTCATTGCTGTAGGCAATAATTGGTTGAGGCAAAGATTGTTTGAAGAATCCCGAAAGAAAGGTTTCCAATTCGCCAGCTACTTGTCCTCAAAGGCCTTGCACTGGGATGATTTGGTGCACGGTGATCACGTTTTTATTGGTGATGCTTCTTTCATTCAGCCATTTGTTGAAATTGGGCAGAATTCCGTAATTTTTGCGTCCACTGTTGGTCATCATGCCAAGATTGGAGAAAACGTATTGTTGAGTGGCTGCACTCTGGGTGGGAATGCAGATATTGGATGTAATTCCTTTGTCGGAATGAATGCCGCAATCAAGCAGGGTGTTAAGGTTGGGAAAAGCAATATCATTGGAATGGGTTGCTCAATCATGCATGATACTAATGAGGACGAAGTTTATAGTTCTAGCTCCTCGCGCAAACGAAAAATTTCCTCACAACGCATTAAAGATCGGTATCTCTAGATTCGCTCTTGATTGTTTGGCGTGCTGAAGGATCCGCGCAAGAGATCTCGTAAAGAGGCCCCGGCGGGCGCCTCTCTCTTCTCCGCTTGAGTTGTGCCACGCCAGCAACCAATCTTACCAGCATCATCATGAAGGCTTCGCTCTTGTTTGTTCTTTTGGCTCCTTTGGCAGCCGAGGTCGTTCCGACTGCTTCGGTCGAAAGCCGGAACCTGTCCCGCCAAACGACCCAGCCCGTGACAGCGCAAGCCTACCATCTTGCTGAATTTGGCTCGATGGTCACCGGCTATCTCAAAGAAGTCGCGGTCGACATTGGGGACCGAGTCACGGTGGGGCAAGTTCTTGCCGAGGTCGCCGTGCCGGAACTGGAGCAGCTCTACCTTTCACAGCAAGCGCAGGTCCGCCGGGTGGCCACTGACATCAAGGCCGCGCAAGCTCGCCTCAGCGCCAGCAAGGCTGAAGCCGACCGGATCCTGGCGCTCGTGCGCAGCGAAACGGTGACTTCCAAGGCTGGCGATGAAGCCACTGCACGCCTCGAAGCAGCCCGAGCCGATCTCGAATCGACCGAGGCCCAACTCGCCGCTGCCGAAGCCCGCGCGGCGGAGACCAAGGCGATGCTTGACTACGCCACCCTGAAAGCTCCGTTCGACGGAGTGGTGGTGGGGCGCTCCGTTGATCCAGGTGACCTCGTCACGGCCGCCGGTCAGGCTGGAGCCACCGGTAAGCCGCTCTTCCAAATCGCCCGGACCGACCTCCTTCGGGTTGTTGCCCACCTTCCTGAGCGCGATGCCATTCACGCCCAGCCCGGAGATCCCGTCACCCTGCGATTCGATGCCCTGCCTGGCCGGGAAATTGAGTCTCGGATTGCTCGTGTCGCCTCAGTCCTTGACCCCGGCACCCAACGGATGCGGGTCGAAATCGATCTTCCCAATCCTGACGGCAAACTACCCGCCGGCCTCTTCGGTCGTGCTACGATCACTCTCGACAGCAGGGAAGCGGCCTTGGTGGTGCCGTCCGAAGCCCTGCGTCCCTCCGCCAAGGGGCCGCTGGTTTATCTTGTCAAGGACGGCCGCGTGCGCCATCGCTTGGTGGGCTTGGGTCTCGATGATGGGAGGTGGGTCGAAGTGACCAAAGGTCTTGCTGAGGGCGACCGTGTGGTCACTGGCCGCATCGACCGTCTCGCCGATGGCGCAGCCGTCGAGACCCGCTAGCCCAAATCATTCCTGCGTCCATGCACCGATTCGCCCTGCGCAATCCCTTTGCGGTTCTCTCTGTCGTTCTGGCTCTCGCCTTGCTTGGTTTGGCGGTCTACCCCCGCATCCCAGCCGACATCTTACCGGATTTCAAAAAACCGGTCATCATGAGTTTCTTTTCCTACCCCGGGCTGCCCACGCAGGAGATGGAAGGCTCGGTGACCTCCCGCGTTGAGCGTGCGCTCACCCTGGCTGGTGACCGCGAACGCATTGAGTCCCGGACGTTGCCGGGAGCGAGTATGCTCAAGGTCACCTTCGAGCCCGGAGCAGATCCCTCGGCGGCCATGAATGATATTTTCAACTACGAGCTGAGCGACATGTTCCACCTGCCACCTGGCATCGAATTTCCCTTCACCCTTCGTAGCGAGCCCGCCAACATGCCGGTTCTTCTCGGGGCGATTTCGGGCGAGGGACTCAGCGAGATGGAGCTTCACACCATCGGTTACTACGCCGTCCGCAACAAGATGGGCGGGTTGAAAGGGGTGCAGATCCCGCATCCCTTTGGGGGCAAATTCAAGCAGATCATGACTTACCTTGATCCTGCCAAATTGGAGGCCCACAAGCTGACCTTTACTGATGTGGTCGACGCTCTGAAAAAAGCCAATGTGGTTCTCGCCGGTGGGACGATGCAAATCGGCGATCTCGATTACCAACTCCATCCGGTCAACACCCTCCAGACCAATGCCGAAATCGATGAAGTGGTGGTGGCCGAGCGCGATGGCCGCATCATTCAGATCAAGGA